>NZ_GL882808.1:65574-68950 GCF_000195655.1 Klebsiella sp. MS 92-3 | reverse complement strand
GGGGGGCGGCGCCGGGATGGCGCCGATGCGTTCGCATATTTTCGACCAGCTCAAGCGCCTGCACAGCACGCGCAAAATCAGCTTCTGGTACGGCGCCCGTTCGCTGCGCGAAATGTTCTACGATGAGGAGTTTGAACAGCTGGCGCGCGACAATCCAAACTTTACCTTCCACGTCGCGCTCTCCGATCCGCTGCCGGAAGATAACTGGACCGGGCATACCGGCTTTATCCATAACGTTCTGTACGAGAACTATCTACGCGATCACCCGGCGCCGGAAGACTGCGAGTTCTACATGTGGGGGCCGCCGGTAATGAACGCCGCGGTAATTAAGATGCTCAAAGATCTGGGCGTCGAGGACGAGAATATTCTCCTCGACGACTTTGGAGGCTGACGATGCTGACGGTATTTATCGCGACCTTTGTGATTTTTGCGCTGGTGATCTTCGGCATGTCGCTGGGCTACCTGGTGAAGCGCAAGAGCATCCAGGGCAGCTGCGGTGGGATCTCCGCGCTGGGGCTGGAGAAAGTCTGCGATTGTCCGGAACCGTGCGACGCGCGTAAAAAGCGCCTCGCCCGCGAGGCGCAGCGTCAGCAGCGGCGTATTTTGTAATGCCCGGCGGCGCTGCGCATGCCGGACCTGCTGCTTCAGTTTTGTAGGCCGGGTAAGGCGCCAGCCGCCACCCGGCATAAAGCGGCTCCGTGCCCGGCGGCGCTGCGCATGCCGGGGCTGCTGCTTCGGTTTTGTAGGCCGGGTAAGGCGCCAGCCGCCACCCGGCAACAACATGCCAGCAATGTGAGGCCGCTTTCGCGGCTTTTTTAGCCGTTGACTCCCTTACTGCCAGCTTTTCGCCTGCGCCGGAGAATCCACCATCACCCCGTCGGCGCCCAGTTCTTTCGCCGTGCGGTAGTCTTCCGCACTGTTGATGCCGAAGAAGATAATGTGCGCTTTATCCTGCGAGCGGAAGCAATCCATTGCCTCTTTATCCCAGGTGAGCGTCGCCGGGGAGATCCCTTCGCCAAGGGTGAATTTCTCCACCACCTCGACTTTGCGCTTCAGCTCCAGTCCATACCACTGCTCACCATCGCGTTGACTCGCTGGCTGGCACTGATGGCTGAGCGAAATATTGGCAAGCCTGGTGCGGGTTTCACTGCGAGTGACAAAGCGAGGGATGGCTGGCGGCAGGGCGGCGATATAGCGGTCTTCGGTGGAATAGACCCGCACGCGATCGAGGCTATCGGTGGTTTTTAACACTTCAAGCAGGCGCTGGCCCATCACGGTCGGATCGGCATCCGGAGATTTGATATCGATATAGAAAAAAGTGTGCGGCCATTGCTGTAAAACGCTTTGCAAGGTCGGAATGGTGGCCTGCTTACCGCGCCACGGGTGGCTGTCACCCCCCCATTTCCAGCCGGCGTCGACTTTCGCCAGCTCGGCGGCGGTCAAACCGGAAACTTTGCCCTCGCTATTGGTCAATGCGGAAAGATCGCTTGACCGGTAGAGCACCGGTACGCCGTCGCGGCTTAACTGCACCGTGACCCAGATGGCTTCGGCGTTATTCTCCAGCGCCAGCTTAATGGCCGGCAGGGTATTTTCCGGCGCATCGCCGGTGCCGCCGCGGTGGGCTATCAGCTGTGGAGCGGCCCAGGCGCCAGCGGTGGCCAGCAGGCAAAGCGCGGTAAGTATTTTCTTCATGATTACATCTTCCTGGTTTATCTTTTAACCCAATGAAAATAAACATAATTTATTGCAGTTTTATGTTTTAACCGCTTTTTTAGCCGATGAAATAAAAAAAGCATAAAATTCGCATCTGATTTTGCTATGCTGTATGGGTATACAGTGTTGAGTCTGACGATGCGTAAAATTATCCATGTCGATATGGACTGTTTCTTTGCGGCGGTGGAGATGCGCGACAACCCAGCGTTGCGCGATATTCCCCTCGCGATAGGCGGCAGTCGGGTACAACGTGGCGTGATTAGTACCGCGAACTATCCTGCGCGTAAGTTTGGCGTGCGCAGCGCCATGCCGACGGCGACGGCGCTCAAGCTGTGCCCGCATCTCACGCTGCTTCCCGGCCGCTTCGATGCCTACAAAGAAGCCTCGAACCATATCCGCGAAATTTTCTCCCGCTATACCTCGCGCATTGAGCCGCTGTCGCTGGATGAAGCCTATCTTGACGTCAGCGACAGCGAGCATTGTCACGGGTCAGCCACCCTGATAGCCCAGGAGATCCGCCAGACCATCGAACGGGAGCTGCGCCTCACCGCCTCGGCGGGGGTGGCGCCGGTGAAGTTTCTCGCTAAAATCGCTTCAGATATGAATAAACCCAACGGCCAGTTCGTTATCGCCCCCCATCAGGTGGCAGAGTTTGTGCGGGCGCTGCCGCTGGCGAAAATACCCGGCGTCGGGAAGGTATCGGCAGCGAAGCTGGAAAATATGGGCCTGCGAACCTGTGGCGATGTGCAAAACAGCGATCTGGCCATGCTGCTTAAGCGCTTCGGTAAATTCGGGCGTATTCTGTGGGAGCGCAGCCACGGGATTGATGAGCGGGAAATTCATAACGATCGGCAGCGTAAATCGGTGGGCGTGGAGCGCACCTTAGCGGAAGATATCCATGAATGGCCGGAGTGCGAAGCGATTATCGAAAACCTCTATCCCGAGCTGGAGAGGCGACTGGCGAAGGTCAAACCTGACCTGCTGATCGCCCGTCAGGGCATTAAACTGAAATTCAATGATTTCCAGCTGACCACCCAGGAGCACGTCTGGCCGCGGCTGAACAAAGAGGATCTGATCGCCACCGCGCACAAAGCCTGGGATGAGCGCCGCGGCGGACGGGGCGTGCGCCTGGTTGGGCTCCACGTGACGTTGCTCGATCCGCAGCTGGAAAGGCAGCTTTTATTAGGGATTTAGCCATGCATATTCGTGCTTACCGCGACAGCGATTTGCCACTGCTCTGCCAGATCTTTCTGCGCGCGGTGCGGGAAACCGCCAGTCGGGACTATACCCCGGGGCAGATCGCGGCCTGGGCGCAGGTGGATGAGACGCGCTGGCGACAAAAGCTGGCCGACTCAATCGGCCTGGTGGCCGTGGTCAACAGCCAGCCGGTTGGCTTTATCACCGCCATCGGGACGCATATCGATTTGCTGTTCGTCTCGCCGGATCGTGCCCGCCAGGGTATCGGCGGCGCGCTTATCGAGGCGCTCTGCGCTCAGTATCCAGCGCAAATCCTGACGGTGGACGCCAGCATTACCGCAAAGCCCTGTTTTACGGCCCATGGTTTTAAGGTGGTGGCTGAGCAGCGGGTGGCGGCGCGCGGGGAGTGGTTTATTAATTACCGGATGGAAAAACGCGTGGCGCTAAGGTGATGCGGGGTAAAAAA
>NZ_GL882808.1:63248-65471 GCF_000195655.1 Klebsiella sp. MS 92-3 | reverse complement strand
GGGGGGGGGGGCGGGGGGGCGGGGGGGGGGCCGCCCCCCGCCGGTTGTGGGGCTTATTTAGCCGGAATGGCTTTCAGCAGCTCGGTCAGCAGCGTCCAGTACTGACCGACGCTCTCGATATGGACCTGCTCATCCGGGGAGTGCGGACCGGTAATGGTTGGCCCGATGGAGACCATGTCCATCTCCGGGTACGGTTTTTTGAACAGGCCGCATTCCAGACCGGCGTGAATGATCTGGATGTTCGGCGTCTTGTTGAACAGACGCTGGTAAGTCTCGCGCACCAGGTGCATCACCGGCGAATTGGCGTCCGGTTGCCAGCCAGGGTAAGCGCCTTTGGCTTCGGTTTTCGCCCCCGCCAGCTTACCCAGAGAATCCAGCATGCTGACCACGTAGTCTTTGCCGCTGTCGATCAGCGAGCGGATCAGGCAGTGGATCTGTACGTTGTCATCGGTCATGGTGACGACGCCGACGTTCAGCGAAGTTTCCACTACGCCTTTCGCCACGTCAGAGTTGCGGATAACCCCGTTCGGCGTGGTGTTTAGCAGACGGATGAAAGTGTCGCGGGAAGCCTGAGTCAGCGCCGCTTTGTCGTTATCGACCGCTTCCACGAGCACCACCAGGTTCTTCTCTTTGGCCTCCAGCTCGTTTTTCAGCAGCGCCTGGTAAGTATTCACCAGCGCTTTCAGCGCATCGGCTTTATCCGCGGCGACGGCGACAGTAGCGTAAGCTTCACGCGGGATGGCGTTGCGTAACGTGCCGCCGTTGAAATCGACCAGACGCAGATCCAGCTCATCGGCGTGGCCGGCGAGGAAGCGCGACAGCAGCTTGTTGGCGTTACCCAGACCAAGGTGAATATCACCGCCGGAGTGGCCGCCTTTCAGCCCTTTTAAGGTGACTTTAAAGCTCTGGAACCCGGCGGGAATCGCTTCGCGGGTCAGCGCCAGGTTAGAGGTGAAATCGATCCCGCCGGCGCAACCCATATAGATTTCGCCTTCTTCTTCGGAGTCGGTGTTGATCAGGATATCGGCCTGTAGCCAGTTGGCCTGCAGACCAAACGCGCCGTCCATGCCGGCTTCTTCGGTCATGGTCAGCAGCACTTCCAGCGGGCCGTGAGCGACGCTATCGTCGGCCAGTACCGCCAGTGCGGACGCCATTCCGATACCGTTGTCCGCGCCCAGCGTGGTGCCGCGCGCTTTCACCCATTCGCCGTCAATGTACGGCTGGATCGGATCTTTAACGAAGTCGTGGACGGTGTCGTTATTTTTCTGCGGCACCATATCGAGGTGCGCCTGCAGCGCTACCGGCTTACGGTTTTCCATACCGGCAGTCGCGCCTTTACGAATCAGAATGTTGCCAACCTGGTCGCGTTCCGCATGTAAGCCTTTTTCTTTTGCCCAACCCATAATGTGCTCGGCGAGCTGTTCTTCGTGATAGGACGGGTGCGGGATGGAGCAAATCTTGGCAAAAATATCCCAAAGCGGCTGCGGGGATAGTTGAGACAGTTCAGACACGGTAAGTCTCCTTACAGACTCCTGCATACAGCGGTTGCAGGACGAGGGTTAGCGTTAAAATACACAACAAGCCCGGGCTTGCGCGATGGGGTTGAGAATACCACTTTCCACCGCCGCAGGTAGTGTAAACAACGCAAAAAGCGTTGCGCAAACCGCTTAGCACTGGTTTTTAGTGCGTCAGATCTCTATAATCTCGCGCAACCATTTTCCCCCTCGAACATTATTTAAGCCGTATTACACAGGCTGGGACACTTCACATGAGCGAAAAATACGTCGTCACCTGGGACATGTTGCAGATTCACGCCCGCAAACTGGCCAGCCGTCTGCTGCCGGTTGAGCAATGGAAAGGCATTATTGCCGTTAGCCGCGGTGGACTGGTACCGGGAGCCTTACTGGCGCGTGAACTGGGCATTCGTCATGTTGATACCGTATGCATCTCCAGCTACGACCATGATAACCAGCGCGAGCTGAAAGTGCTGAAACGTGCGGAAGGCGATGGCGAAGGCTTTATCGTCATCGACGATCTTGTGGATACCGGCGGTACCGCCGTGGCGATCCGCGAAATGTATCCCAAAGCGCACTTTGTCACCATTTTCGCCAAGCCGGCAGGCCGCCCGCTGGTGGACGATTACGTTGTGGATATTCCGCAGGATACCTGGATTGAACAGCCGTGGGATATGGGCGTGGTGTTTGTACCGCCTATCGCAGGGCG
>NZ_GL882808.1:60494-63125 GCF_000195655.1 Klebsiella sp. MS 92-3 | reverse complement strand
CCGTAAATGCGCGTATTGCCTCGGGTAAAAAGCCGCCGGCGGCGGGCGGGGGGGGGTTTTTTTTTTTTTATCCTTTAGCAGGTTACAATATCCGGAGTGGCACTACGACGGAGACTGCACATGTCACAGGCTAACCTCAGCGAAACGCTGTTTAAACCTCGCTTCAAACATCCCGAAACTTCTACGCTGGTGCGTCGGTTTTCTGCCGGAAAACCCCAGGCGATGCAGTCGGCGCTGAGCGGCAATCACGTCGATCACTGGTACCGTCTGATCAACCGTTTGATGTGGATCTGGCGCGGCGTAACTCCGCAGGAGATCCTCGATGTGCAAGCGCGCATTGTGATGAGCGAGGCCGAACGAACCGATCCTGAGCTGTTCGATACCGTCATCGGCTATCGCGGCGGCAACTGGATCTTCGAGTGGGCGAAAGAAGCCATGCAGTGGCAGCAAAAGGCCGGGCAGGAAGCCGATCCTTTGCTGAGCGGCCGCCACTGGCTGCATGCCTCGAACCTGTATAGCATTGCCGCTTATCCGCATATTAAAGGCGATGAGCTGGCGGAACAGGCGCAGGCTTTAGCCAACCGGGCGTATGAAGAAGCCGCCCAGCGGCTGCCGGGCTCGCTGCGCGAGCTGGAGTTCACCATCCCTGGCGGCTCGCCGATAACCGGCTTTTTGCATATGCCGAAAGGCGAGGGGCCGTTTCCGACGGTGCTGATGTGCGGGGGGCTGGACTCGCTGCAGACCGATTATTACAACCTGTATGAGAACTACTTCTCACCGCTCGGCATTGCCATGCTGACCATTGATATGCCCTCCATCGGCTTCTCGTCAAAATGGACGCTAAATCAGGACACCAGCCTGCTGCATCAGCACGCGCTGCGCCATCTGGAAAATGTGCCGTGGATTGACCATACCCGGGTCGCCGCTTTCGGCTTCCGCTTTGGCGCCAATATCGCGGTGCGTCTGGGCTATCTGGAGCCGCAGCGGCTGAAGGCTGTAGCCTGTCTGGGCCCGGTCGTTCATGGTCTGCTGGTGGATCCCCTGCATCAGGGGCGCGTGCCGGAGATGTATCTTGACGTGCTGGCTTCGCGGCTGGGCATGCATGATGCGTCCGATGAAGCGCTACGCGTGGAGCTCAACCGCTATTCGTTAAAAACCCAGGGACTGCTGGGGCGCCGTTGCCCGACGCCGATGCTTTCCGGCTTCTGGAAGGACGATCCGTTCAGCCCCGAAGAGGAGTCGCGGTTAATCACCTCGTCATCTGCCGATGGCAAACTGCTTGAGATCCCGTTTAACCCGGTGTATCGCAATTTTGATCACGCATTGCGACAGATCGCCCGCTGGATCAATCATAGATTTGGTTAATTTATTGCTAAATTCTATTGGTTTGGTAAAACAGTTGCATCACTAAAGGAGATCGCAATGACGTTACCGAGTGGACACCTGAAAAGTAAGTTGATCAAGAAATTCACGGCGCTGGGGCCTTACATTCGCGAAGAGCAGTGCCATGACAACCGTTTCTTTTTCGATTGCCTGGCAGTTTGCGTCAATGTTAAGCCCGCACCGGAGAAGCGTGAATTCTGGGGCTGGTGGATGGAAATGGAAGCACAAGAGTCACGTTTCACCTATAGCTACCAGTTTGGCCTGTTCAATAAGGAAGGATCATGGCAGGCGGTCGACATTGACGACCCGGAAGTGAGCGACAGGCTGGAAAAAACGCTGCGCGAGTTTCACGAGCGCGCAGCAGCGCTGCTGACCACCTTTAATCTGAAGCTGGAACCGGCCGACGATTTCAGCGAGCCGGTTCGCCTGCGAGCCTGATTGATCTACGGATACGATTTCTCCACGCCCGTGCGGCGTGGAGATGCGTGCCGCCATACCCGTAATTTCCACCCCTCCATCTGACTCACCCTGCCTGCGGCGACAGCTTGCCAGCCATCGCCTGTTGAATAATCGGGATCGGAGTCAGTAAGTGCTCACGCATCAGCGCGCTGGCCTGTTCGGCGTCGCGCGCCAGAATAGCGTCCACCAGGGTCTGATGCTGGACATGCTTATCTTCCAGCATCTCCACCGACAGCACGGTGGTGCGCAGCCAGATGAAGCGGTAGCGCGCCGCCAGATCGAACAGCCGTTCGCGCATCTGCAGCAGATACTGCGAACCGCAGCCGGCGACGATGGCGGTGTGAAACGCCTGATGGCGCTGGTCCCATTCATCGAGTAGGTGCTCACTCGCTTCGCACGATTCCAGCTTGTTGAGCAGATGGGTGCGGGCCAGCAGCTCCGCTTCCCACTCGTCGCCGCCGCGTTCGATGGCGAGACGCACCAGCATGGCTTCCATGTTGGCGCGCGCGTCAAAGATATCGAGTAGCTCCTGTTCCGACATGGGCGCCACCCGATAGCCTTTCTGATTGACCACCGTCACCAGCCGCTCGGCCACCAGCTGCGAGAGCGCCTCGCGCAGCGGACCGACCCCCAGGCCATAGCGCGAGGTTAACAGGCTCATTCGCAGCTTCTCATCGGGCTGGTAGACCCCGCGGATGATGTCGTTTTTCAACCAACGGTACCCGTCAATGGCCGTCGCCTGGGGAATGGCGGTCATGTTCTTACTCCTGAATACTCTTCCCGGCGTGC
>NZ_GL882808.1:45288-60414 GCF_000195655.1 Klebsiella sp. MS 92-3 | reverse complement strand
GCGCGGGGGGAACAGGGTTAACGCGTATTTTGCAGCGGCAGTTTTTGCCACAATACCAGCTTTTTCCAGCGCGACATAATCGGTACCGTACAAATAATTCCCAATGCTAACAGGCCGGTAGAGATCACCTCCAGCTGCTGCGCCGGACGGAACAGCATCACCACCAGCACGAAGGTGATAAAGGCGATCACCAGCCAGGTCAGGTACGGATAGAGCCACATTCTCAGACGGATTTCGCCGCCTTGCGCCTGAAGGATTTTGCGCATCCGCAGTTGTGAAACGGCAATCACCAGATAGACCAGCAGGGCGATGGCGCCGGAGCTGTCGATGAGAAATTTAAACACCTTCGCAGGGGCATAGTAGTTCACCACCACGGTAAGGAACGCCGCGCCGGTGGAGAGCAGCACCGCCACGTACGGCGTTTTGCTGCGGTTGGTCCGGCCCATGATGGCCGGCGCATCGCCGCGGCGGCTCAGGGAGTAGAGCATCCGCGAGGCGGTATACAGCGCCGAGTTCAGACAGCTGGTGACCGACAGGAGGATCACACCGTCCATAATCAGCTTCGCGTAGGGAATATGCAGCAGCTCCAGTACCGAGCGATAGGAACCGATGCTCTTCAGCCCCGGCATATTCCAGGGGATCAGGGCGACGACGATAAAGATCGAGCACAGATAAAAAATAGAGATACGCCAGATCACCGAGTTGGTGGCGCGGACGATGTGTTTATCCGGCGTGTCCGATTCGGCGGCGGCAATGGTGACGATCTCTGCGCCCATAAACGAGAACATGGTGATCAGCATCGCGCTCAGCACCGCGCCGAAGCCGTTCGGCATAAAGCCGCCGTGATCCCACAGACGCGAAATGCCGCTGACCTCGGCATACGGATAAAAGCCGGTAATGGCGACCGCGCCGAGGACGATAAACGCCAGTATCGCGATCACTTTGCACAGCGCCAGCCAGAACTCGAATTCGCCGTAGTTCTTGACGCTCAGCAGGTTACTGCCGGTGAGGGCGAGAGTGATGACCAGGGAGAACAACCACACCGGGACGCCCGGCACCCACGAATGCAGAATAATCGCCGCGATATTGGCTTCCAGCGGAATAACCAGGACCCAGAACCACCAGTACAGCCAGCCGATGGTATACCCCGCCCAGCGGCCGATGGCTTTATCGGCGTAGGTGGAAAAGGAGCCGGTATCCGGCGTGGCGACCGCCATTTCGGCCAGCATACGCATAATCATCACCACCAGCAGCCCGGCAAACAAATAGGCCAGCAGCACCGCCGGGCCTGCCTCGGCAATGGCGACGCTGGAGCCGACAAATAAACTCGCGCCGATCACCCCGGCGATAGATAACATCGTGACGTGGCGCGACTTCAGCCCCGCCCCTAAATCCTGTGATTGCGACAGTTGCCCCATCATTTACCCTCTCGAAGTGTGTCACCTGGGAGAGCGCCCCGACGTTCCCGCGCCGGGGCACGCGTATTATTGTTGTTTTGCAGGTCTCGTCTTCATTCCCTTACGAACGTACTTCGCTTCCGCATGTGTTCTGTTCTATGCCTGTTTCGCCTCGCTAAAGCAGTCGGCGATGATCTTGAGCCCCTGCTCGATCTGCGCCTCTTCGATGGTCAGCGGCACCAGGATGCGCAGCACGTTGTAGTACGGCCCGCAGGAGAGCAGGATCAGGCCTTTGTCGCGGGCGCGGGCGACGATATCCGCCGTCAGCCTGGCGTTCGGCCTGCTGCGGTCGCCCTCTTCAAACAGCTCAATGGCGATCATCGCCCCCAGACCGCGCACGTCGCCGATCTCCGGATGATCTTCAGCGATCGCCAGCAGGCCCTGGCGCAGGGTGTCGCCGAGCTGGTTGGCTTTTTCCAGCAGATTCTCCTGCTCGAAAATCTGTAATACCGCCAGGGCGGCGGCGCAGGCGATGGGGTTGCCGGCGTAGGTGCCGCCCAGTCCGCCGGGGGCGATGGCGTCCATCACCTCCGCGCGGCCGGTGACGCCCGCCAGCGGGAAACCGCCGGCGATGGATTTGGCGAAGGTGGTGATATCCGCCGCGACGCCCATCTGCTCCATGGCGAACAGGGTACCGGTGCGACCCGCGCCGCTCTGGACCTCATCGGCGATGAGCATAATGCCGTGCTCGTCGCACAGGGCGCGCAGGCGCTGCATAAAGGCCGGGGAGGCGGCATAGAACCCGCCTTCACCCTGCACCGGCTCAATAATGATGGCGGCGATATCTTCCGGCGCGGCATCGTTTTTGAAGATGCGATGGATGCTGGCGATCGCCTCGTCATCACTGACGCCGTGCAGCGCGCATGGGTAGAGGGCGCGATAGACATGGCCCGGCATTAAGCCCATACCGGCGGAGTAAGGATTCACTTTGCCGGTCAGCGACAGGGTGTAATGGGTGCGGCCGTGATAGGCGCCGGTGAAGGCGATAGCGCCGCTGCGCCCGGTTGCCGCGCGGGCGATCTTCACCGCGTTCTCCACCGCTTCCGACCCGGTGGTGACCAGCAGGGTTTTCTTGGCGAAATCACCGGGCACCTTTTGATTCATCTTTTCGCACAGCGTCAGATAAGGCTCATAGGCCAGCACCTGGAAGCAGGTATGCGACAGCTTTTTCAGCTGGTCTTCGACGGCGGCGACAACCTGCGGATGCAGGTGGCCGGTATTGAGCACCGCGATACCGCCGGCAAAATCGAGATATTCCCGGCCTTCCACGTCCCACACCCGGCAGTTCTCCGCGCGTTCGGCGAAGATAGGGTGGATCTGGCCGACGCCGCGCGGTACCGCGTCGCTGCGACGCGCCATCATTGCTTTATTGCTGTTCATCCGTCGCTCCTGTTAAAGGCCAATGCACATATATTTAATTTCTAAGTAATCTTCGATGCCGTACTTCGACCCTTCGCGGCCGAGGCCGGAGGCCTTAACGCCGCCGAACGGCGCGACTTCGGTGGAGATAATGCCGGTATTGATGCCGATGATGCCGTACTCCAGCGCTTCGCCGACGCGGAAGACGCGGCTCAGATCGCGGGCGTAGAAATAGGCGGCGAGACCGAACTCGGTATCGTTGGCCTGGGCAATGACGTCGGCTTCATCTTTAAAGCGGAACAGCGGGGCCAGCGGGCCGAAGGTCTCCTCTTTCGCCACTTTGGCGCTGTCGGGAACGTTGACCAGGATGGTCGGCAGGAAGAAGTTGCCGCCCAGGGCGTGCGGTTTGCCGCCGGTGACCACCTTCGCGCCTTTGGCGATGGCATCGGCAATGTGTTCTTCAACTTTGGCCACGGCTTTCTCGTCGATCAGCGGGCCGGTGGTGACGCCGTCCTGCAGGCCGTCGCCAATGCGCAGTTTTTCCACCGCCTGCTGCAGCTTCTCGGCGAAACGGTCATACACCCCGTCCTGGACGTACAGGCGGTTGGCGCAGACGCAGGTCTGCCCGGCGTTGCGGAACTTCGACGCCAGCGCCCCCTCGACGGCTTTATCGAGGTCGGCATCGTCAAAGACGATAAACGGCGCGTTGCCGCCCAGCTCCAGGGAGACTTTTTTGATGTCTTTCGCGCACTGCTCCATCAGCTGGCGGCCAATCTCGGTAGAGCCGGTAAAGGAGAGCTTGCGCACCAGCGGGTTGCTGGTCAGTTCGCCGCCGACCGCGCCGGCGGAGCCGGTGACCACGTTGAATACTCCGGCGGGGATCCCGGCGCGATTCGCCAGTTCGGCCAGCGCCAGCGCGGAAAACGGCGTCTGGCTGGCCGGTTTCAGGACCATGGTGCAGCCGGCGGCCAGAGCCGGGCCCGCTTTGCGGGTGATCATCGCCGCCGGGAAGTTCCACGGCGTGATGGCGGCGGTAACGCCGATGGGCTGCTTAATCACCAGCAGGCGCTTGTCGGCCTGGTGGCCCGGAATGGTGTCGCCGTAGATGCGCTTACCTTCTTCGGCGAACCACTCAATAAAGGAGGCGGCGTAGCTGATTTCGCCTTTGGCTTCCGCCAGCGGTTTTCCCTGCTCGAGGGTCATCAGGCGAGCGAGATCGTCCTGGTTCTCCATCATAAGATCGAACCAGCGGCGCAGAATGTTCGCCCGCTCTTTGGCGGTCAGGGCGCGCCAGGCGGGTAGGGCGCGATTGGCGGCTTCAATCGCTTCGCGGGTTTCATCGGCGCCCATTTTCGGCACGCTGCCGAGCTGCTCGCCGTTGGCCGGGTTGGTGACCGCAATCACGTCGCCGTTGGGCGCATCGCGCCACTGGCCATCGATCAGCGACTGCTGGCGAAACAGTGTCATATCGTTGAGTTGCATAATTGCTTCCTGTGTTCAGGGGGGGGTTAACGGGTAAAAGCGGCGTGTAGTGTCTCCACGCTACGTGCCGCACGCAGCGTGCGTCCGGGATTGCTCTGGCTGGCCAGCAGGCTCTGCACCTTGCTGACGATATGCGCGCCGATCGGGATAGCGGAGGTGGCCGCTGGCGATGGCGCATTGCAGGTATGTATCGAACGCGCGGTGGTAACGAAGAGAAAATCGTCGATCAGCTTGCCCTGCGGGGACACGGCCTGCGCCCGCACGCCGGCCGGCCACGGGCGTAAATCGCTCAGCGTCAGGCTCGGGCAGTATTTTTGCACCAGCCGCAGATAGCCGCTTCTGCACAGCGAATTCTTCATTTCGCCCAGTCCGGAGCGCAGGTTGTTTTGCAGTACCCGGCGGATGCCGGGCGAGGTGAGGATCTCCAGGGTATCGGCCAGCGAGATATCGCGCTTGCGGTAGCCTTCGCGCTTCAGAGCCAGCACGGCGTTGGGGCCGACGGTGACGCTGCCGTCGATCATGCGGGTCAGGTGGACGCCGAGGAACGGCATCGCCGGATCGGGGATCGGATAGATCAAATGGTTGACGATCTGGTTGTGCTGCGGCGCCAGCTGGAAATACTCGCCGCGGAACGGACAAATGATAAACCCGGGGTCGACGCCGAGCATTTTTACCAGCCGATCGGCCATCAAGCCCGAACAGGCGATCAGCGTCGAGGCCTCATATTCTCCGCCCTGGCGGGTGCGGATCACCACGCCGCTGGCATGTTCTTTCAGGGCGCTGACTTCGGCGTTGTAGACGATCGTTCCGCCTTTCGCTTCGAAGTTCTTCGCCATTGCCGCCGCCACTTCGCGGTAGCTGACGATGCCGCTGGAAGGGACGAAGATCCCGCCGAGCCCGGTAATGTTCGGTTCGCGCTCGCGTAGCTCCCCGGCGCTTAGCCACTCGCGCTGCAGGCCATTGGCGGCGGTGCGATCCCACAGGGCGCGCATCCGCTCCATCTCCAGCGGTGAGGTGGCGACCAGCATTTTGCCGCAGACGTCATAGCGGATGCCGTTCTGCTCGCAAAAGGCCTTGGTGGCGCGGTTGCCGGCGAGGCAAAACTGCGCCTTGAGGCTGCCGGGCGTGTAATACACCCCGGCGTGGATCACGCCGCTGTTGTGGCCAGTCTGATGGCAGGCCGGGCCGGCCTCTTTTTCCAGCAGCGCAATGCGGGCGTCCGGGTAAATCTCAATTAACTGCATGGCGGTCGACATGCCGATGATGCCGCCGCCGATAATCACGAAATCATACATCCGCTCAATTCCTTCGCCTGAAAACCCTTATTGATGAGTCTGGTAATGATTCGTGGAATACGCAAAGTAGCCGCGCTGGCGCATCAGCTCGCGGCGCAGGTCCGGGTGCGGCGTAAAGCGGTCGCGGCCGTGCAGCCAGAACAGGTTATTAATGAGCAGAAATTTGCCCACCGGCACCGGTATGGAAAGGATGTTTTTGCTGGTCTCCAGCGCGTCGGAGAGGCGGCTCAGCCAGGTGCCTTCTTCGAAATCTTTCGGCTGGACGAACTGGTCGATATAGCGCATTACCGGGCGGCCCAGCGAATCGACGTCGAACACCGGGTGGAAAACATCCTTGCTGACGTTTTTGCTCGGCGGCGCGGCCCAGCGCATCGGGCGGCGGGCGAGCGGGTCGCGGAAGAATTCGTCGAGATGCTCCCAGTCGTCGAGATGCAGCAGCAGGGAATTGCCGCCCTGCATGTTCTGCTCGTCGATCTTCATCATTAATACGTAGTCGGTTTGCTCTTCGACATAGGTGCCGTCGTTGTGCAGCTCCATCACCCGGTGCGGCTGGCGCAGGTAGCTGTCTGAGTTATCGACATTTTTCACCACGAAGCGGGCGTAATACTGACCGCTCATGGCGTCGAAGTTGGAACGACCAATCAGGTGGGCGACGGCGGTGGCCAGCTTGACCATCTCCTCGGCCTGGCTGACGTGATCGATCCCTTCGCCGTTGATAAGCAGCGCGCCTTCCGCGCGATCGAGCAATGTTTTGATCAGCAACGGCTGCAGCTGATTGCCACACAGATCGTCGAGGATCTTGCCGACCTGGAAGCGTAAGAAAGATTTGTACTCCAGCGCCTGCACCGGCCACTGCGCGACCTGCTGCAGGAACTGCGTGGTCGTTTCGGCGGAAAAGGTGAGCTCCAGCAGGCGCGGCGACTGGGCGGAAGGGGTGAAAGAAAAGCCAGGGTATTGCTGGGCTACCGGCGCGGGTGTCGGTTTTACTGCGGTCAGGGCGTTCATCAGGATCGTTCCTCGCTGTAAGGTCAGGGTGATGTTCATTTCGTAGCCATAAATTAAAAATATCTACATTTTTATAAAATGCGTACGAAATGGCCTTTTTGTTTCCATTTTGTGATCTGACAACAATTATTTAACAATGCGGAAGGGGGATAAGGTGGTGGTGAAAGTTGCGGAACAGAGCGGGTGGCGGATAGCGCAAAATGGGGATAGGGCCGAGGGAAATCGTAATACCGGTCACAGTTTTTAATCTGCACAATATCCTTACCAGATGAAGGTGTTAATATTCAGCTGGTAAATACCTTTCAATGCTCACTGAGGCTTCGATGCTGGAGAATGTCATTATCAGATAATCAGTTTCCCGACCTGCCCAGGCCGGACTGATTATCGCTGCGCTTAAACCTTACGCACACACCTGCGGGTGTAGGCATGTTTTCGCACATGATAATGAACAGGTTTCAGTATGAATTTATCCCGTCAGGAACAACGGACCTTACACGTTCTCGCCAAAGGTGGCCGTATTGCGCACGTCCGCGATACCTCCGGCCGCATTACCGCCGTTGAATGCTACACCCGCGAAGGGCTGTTGCTGAGCGACTGCACCCTTGCGGTCTTCAAAAAGCTCAAAACCAAAAAGCTGATTAAGTCGGTGAACGGCCAGCCGTACCGGATCAACACGACCGGTTTGAATAACGTTCGCGCGCAAGCGGACAACCGCTGAAATAGCGACCCGGGCAGGGTCGCTGCCCGGGCGTATGGCTCTCAAGGAGAAAACCTCATGATCGATATCCCTCGCATTTTTACCATCAGTGAAAGCGAGCACCGTATCCATAACCCTTTTACCCCGGAAAAGTACGCCACGCTGGGACGGGCGCTGCGAATGGCGCCGGGCACCACCATTCTCGACCTCGGCAGCGGCTCCGGCGAGATGCTCTGTAGCTGGGCGCGCGATCATCAGATCGTCGGCACCGGCGTAGACATGAGCCTGCTGTTCAGTCAGCAGGCGGCCGCCCGGGCAGAGGAGCTCGGGGTAAGCGACCGGGTAACCTTTGTGCACCAGGATGCCAGCGGATATGTCGCCAGCCAGCCGTGCGATGTTGCCGCCTGCGTGGGGGCCACGTGGATCGGCGGCGGAGTGGCAGGCACAATCGAGCTGCTGAAGCAGAGCCTTACCCCAGGCGGCATGTTGCTTATCGGCGAGCCATGGTGGCGCAAACGTCCGGCCACGGCAGAAGAGGCGGTTGCCTGCGGCGCGCAGTCACCCGATGACTTCCTGACGCTACCGGCGCTGGTCGCCCACTTTGGCGAACTGGGCTATGACGTGGTGGAGATGGTGCTGGCCGACCAGGAGGGCTGGGATCGTTATGAAGCGGCGAAATGGCTGACAATGCGCCGCTGGCTGGAGGCCAATCCGCACGATGACTTCGCACCGGAGGTTCGCCAGCAGTTGACCACTGCGCCGCTACACCACGTCACCTGGACCCGGGAATATCTCGGCTGGGGCGTGTTTGTCCTGATGGCGCGTTAACCGGTATGTCGGTAGCGTCAGGAGGCGCTACCGACCACCTTCAGACCTTCAGTTCGTCGTAGCTGACCATGACGTGCTGGCGAAAGGCGGGCCGTGCGGTTAGCCGTGCATAATACGCCGCAAGATGGGGGAGGGGACGACGGGTGATATCGATGGCAAAGTAGCGGTACAGCACATGACCAAACTGGATGTCGGCCAGGGTGAACGTATCGCCCACCAGATAGCGACTGCCGGCGAGACGTGCCTCGGCAATCGCCAGCTTTTGCTCCAGGGTCGTCACCGCCGCGGCGATGGCCTGCGGATCCCGCTCGGCGGCAGGCGTGCGCACCACGCGCCAGAACACCGGCGCCGTAAAGCCGAGGGCGATATTCTGCTTTGACCACTCGGCCCAGCGATCAACCTCAGTACGAGCCAGCAGGTCGCCCGGCCAGAAGGCCTCATTGGCGTAGCGACTGGCTAAATAGCGAAGGATCGCGCCCGTTTCCCACAGCGGCGGATTATCGCCATCCTGCAGCACTGGCACCGTGCGATTGGGATTGAGCTGATAAAACGCCTCGCCGTCGGTACCACCATAGCGATGCCCCACGTCGAACCGGAGATAGTCCAGCCCAAGCTCGCCAACACACCACATCAGCGCCTGCACGTTAGAGGAGGTTTTTCGGCCCCAGATGGTCAGCATCGGGATCTCCAGAGAACAGGGAAAGAAGGAGCATAGCAGGTTGGGTTGAAAACGGGAGGGGGTACAAAAGAAATGAGCCACCTCGCCGCGCAGGGGGCGGACGCGCTGGTCAGATGTTCAAACCAGGGGCGTAGCTGAGCCAGCTATTCAGTGCACAGTATAAGAGGAAGAAGCAGAGGGCAGCAGTTTGCCCTCTGTTTACTTGAGTGGTCTTGTACTAATGTGTGGCGCTAAAAAACTCGCCAAATTTGACGGCCAGCCAGCCGACAGGCGTCGTGGCGCCGCCGACGATATTGGTGATCTCGGCCATCCCTTCCGGCACCGGAATATGCGAGTTCACCGCCGCCTGAGTGTATTCTTGCGAAATGTCCGTCCCGACATACAGGATGCAGGTCACGATCAGGGTTCCGGTTATGAACATGCGGAACATATTTCGTTTACAGAACGGCGTGACCATTGCCAGCAGGAACATTAAGGAAGCCAGATCGACAAAGGGCAGTACGCGGTTGCCGGGCAGAATGATAGACAGCACCACAGCCATAGGGATTAACAGCAGACCGGTCGCCAGTACCGAAGGTTCACCGATCAGTAACGCCGTATCCATCCCGATGTAAAAATCGCGCCCCGGGAATTTAGCCTTCAGTTTTGCTTCAGCGGCATCACGGACAATCAACAATCCCTGCACCAGAATTTCAATCATTTTAGGCAGCAGCAGCATGGCGGCTGAAACCTTAATGGCCAGTGAAACGGCCGCGGAAACGTCATATCCCGCCAGGAAGGCCAACAGCAGTCCCAGTACGAACCCCAGAGTAAGAGGCTCGCCAAAAACGCCGAATTTTTTATTAATACTTTCCGGATCGAAATTGATTTTATTGATAAGCGGGGTCTTTTCAATGATGTAATTACAGGCAATGCCAAACGGCACGTAAGCTATACAGGTAAGATGGGGGAATGATATCCCTTTAAGATTATAGTTTTTTTGTAAATACGGCGCCGTTAAATCTGCCGCCAATAGCGTCAACACAAAAATAGCGAATGTAATACCGACCGAAAGCCAGTAATTTCCCGTTCCGGCATAGACCACAGACCCCATGATCAGGAAAATCCAGTAGTTAAAAATATCGATATTCACCGTTTTGGTTAATTTCAACAGAAGCATGGCCAGGTTGATGACGATAAAGCCCACCACGACGGGCAGCATCAGCGGCGAACCCCAGCCAATGGTCGATGCGGTAGGCCAACCGGTATCAACGACCGTTAACTGCAGGCCGATACGCTCAACCATCGCCTGCGATGCCGGGCCCAGGTTTGTCAGCAGCAGGCCAATCACCAGCCCCACCCCTTCAAAACCAATGCCTACCAGCATCCCTGCTTTAAATGCCGTACCGATTTTAACGCCAAAGCAAAGCGCGATAATAAAGAATATTACTGGCATCATTACTGATGCCCCCAGACTAATAATGCTGTTGATAATATCCATAATGATTCCTTAAAAGGCGGGCGAATTGGGCACGAGTAAACCCGTGCCCATTGGGCCCTGTTAATACCTTTAATGGTTCTTTTAATATTTAACTGAGTTTCTTTAAAAGGATCTCAGCGAAGAGTTTGGGCGAATTACTGAATGCGTCAATGGTACTCCCGGCAATATGCGGCGTAATGGTCACGTTATTCAGAGTATAGAATGCACTGTCGTCTGGAAGCGGCTCGTCATCAAAGGTATCAAGCGCGGCGCCCATGATTTGCCCGGATCTGAGCGCATCAATCATCTCTTTTTCATTGATTAACCCGGAGCGTGCTGTGTTAACAATGATGGCACTGCGCTTCATCAGCGCGAAATGGTGTGCGTTAATCAGATTTTCGGTTTCCGGCGTCAGGCGAGCATGTAACGAGATAACGTCGGCGCGTTGTACCAGTTCGTCCAGAGAATCGACTTTCTCATAACGTTCATGGCCTGCAACGTACTTATCGTAAAAGATAATCTCCGTGCCAAAGCCGCTGAGAAATCCCGCGACCAGTTGGGCAATATGACCGAGGCCAACCAGCCCCACGACTTTTCCGCCAAGCTCCGGGATCGCCTGATGGTTCGGACTGTCTTTACGCCAGTATTTGTCACGCAGGGCATCGTGTGAACGGGCGATATTGCGCATTTCCGCCAGGATCATGCCGACCGTGAATTCGGCGACGCTGCGAGCGTTACGCCCCGGGGTGTTCATCACCTCAACGCCCCGGGCGTTCGCCACCTGAAGATTCACGTTTTCCACGCCACCGCGGAGCACGCCTACATATTTCAGCTTTGGTAGTTTATCGAACACCGCAGTATTGACGGGGGCAAACTGAGTGATCAGGATGTCAATATCATCCGTTCCCTGAAGCAGCGCTTCCGGTAAGGCCACGGCTTCTGCTCCTTCCTGTTCAACCCGCAGATTATCTTCCTGAAGTTTCTCAACGGAGCCATGTGACCACTCGCGTACTTCTACTTCAATCCCGTTATCCCTGAGCGCTTTCAGTCCTGATTCCATCATCGCTGCATTGATAAACAGATCGGCAATTGCCAGACATTTCATAATGATTCTCCCTAGATTAACGCATCAACATACCGCCGGTAACGTCCAGAGTTGCTCCCGTCATATAGCTGGTCTTAGGAGAAACCATGAAGACACCGATGTCGGCAATTTCTTGCGGCTGGGCCACGCGGCCCACCGGAATACGACTGACGTAATAGTCAGGGTTTTGCTCAATGTTCTTACGGATCATCGCAGTATCCATGATCCCGACGGCGATATTGTTCACATTGATTTTTTGTTTGGCGACTTCCCGCGCCAGAGAGATAGCAAAGGCGACCAGGCCGGCCTTACTTGCCGCGTAGTGCGCATGTCCCGTCGTGGAGCCGTGGAACGCGGCCTGCGAGGTAATATTCAGAATGCTGCCCATCTGGTCATGCTGCAGGCAGTGATTTACAAACAGCTGGCTGAGATGGAAGATGGCTTTCAGATTGACATTCATCACCAGATCCCAGTCCTGCGGGCTGATCTCGGTGACGTAGCCGCTCAGCCAGATCCCGGCGTTATTCACCAGAATGTCGGCTTTACCCAGTCTGTCGATACAGGTGGCAAACAGATTTTCCCGGCTCTGTTCGTCAGAGAGATCGGTTTTGACCGCGATGATCTCTACGTTCGCGCTGGCCTTCACCGTTTCGATCAGCCGTTCGGGATGCTCTTCCTCACGCATATAGGTAAAGCAGATATTGACGCCTTCTTTGGCGAGAGAAAGAACAAACTCTCTCCCCAGGCCGGTTGCGCCGCCTGTCACGATGGCCGTACGATTCGTTAAATTCAGATCCATTTTTTCCTCACTTAGTGCGCGATGTAGTTGCTGCAGCTTTTCCACGGCGACTGCATTTCTGATAACAGGTTTTTATAAAGCAGGTATTTGGTCTGGTAGACCCGGTGGTTTTCCGGATTAGGGGAGACGGTGCGTGAGACATGGACCATGTCGTTTGAGGCAGAAAATACCTCCGCAAACCAGCCCACCATAACGGCGGCGGTCATCGCGGTACCCAGGGTCCCGTGCTCTTTGACGTCAACGATTTCCAGCGTGGCCTGGAAGATATCGGCGAATATCTGCAGCCAGACCGGGGAGTTCGTGACGCCGCCAGCAATACGAATAGTGCGGCTTAGCTTCGGGTTAATATTGCGTAAGCGCTCGGTGTGGTAGAGATGGCTGAAGGCCACGCCCTCATAAATCGCCCGCAGAAAATGGGCTTTTTTATGGAAGCTGTTGACACCGATAAAGCCGGCCGAGGCGTCGGGAATGGTGTTAGAGCCAAACACGAACGGAAAGAACAACAGGTGGCTTTCATCCGGCGTCGTTGACGAAACCAGCTTATTACACAGGTCATAGACCGACGATCCTTGTTCGGCGGAGGTTTTCCGATCGCTCTCCATAAAGTTGTTAATAAACCACTCCAGGTTGCTCGCGGAGGTGGGGCTGGCCTCGGTGATGAGCCATTTACCTTCAATGGGATAAATGGAGGTCATAAACAGATCTTTATCAATAACCGGGTGGTCGGTAACGTATTCGTTTATGCTCCAGGTGCCGGTGACGATCGCCATCTTATCGAGACCGTTAATCCCCGAGGCAATGGAAGAGGCCGAGATATCAAACACCCCGCCAGAAACCGGCGTACCTGCGCATAAACCGGTCAGACGGGCCACGTCGTCAGTGATTTTTCCGCAGCATTCTGTTGAGCGTTTGATGGGGGGCAATTTGTCCCGCAGTTCATCAAGTCCCCACCATGCCAGTAGTTCATCGTCATACTTGCAGTCACGTACGTTGATCAGGTTGGTCCCTGAGATATCGGTCAGCTCAAGAAAAGCCTCTCCCGTCAGGTAAAAACGGATCAGGTCCTTGACCATAAAAATATAACGCGCTTTTTGCAGCGTCTCGGGCTCGAAATCCTTCAGCCATGCCAGCAGGGCGACAGGTTGTCCGGCCCAGATGGACTGCATCGTTTTTGGCAAAATGTCGGTAAGGAATTCTGGTGAGCGTTGCCATCTCTCAACGTACTCTTTTGCCCGGCTATCGGTGGATATAATGCCGTTACGCACCGGGTGACCTTCTTCGTCGACCAGATACAGACCGTTACCATGACCGGTGACGGCCACTCCTTTTATCTGGCTGGCGTCGATACCTGATTGCTCAATCGCTTTTTTAATCACTTCGACATTCGCGGCCCACAGCTCATCGATACTGCGCTCTGTGTGGAATTCCCGGGGTGTCAGCATCTGCGTGGATTTTGAGGCGATGGCGAGCACCTGTCCTTTACGGTCATAGATGGCTGCCTTGGTGACGGTTCCACCATTGTCGATGCCCATGACGTATTCATCTTTCATTCGCGTGGACTCCTTATTGGTTACCATAAGCCGGGCTCGCTGGTGGTTATCCCTTTAAATCCGGCATGGAATATTTTATCTACAAGGTATTTGCGCTTAACAAAGCCTCCGGCGATGAATACCACATCAAAGCCTTTCAAATTTCGGCTAATCAACTCCAGACACTGGCAGGCATATTCAGCAGGTAAGATTTCAATTGCGTCCGGTGGACTGTGTTTAACAATATCGAGCGACTGATCAAGCGATCGCGAATCGATAAGTAAAACCCGATATACGGTCAGCAATCCCTCTTTTTTGGCGTAGCGTAGCGCGGAGAGATTGGAAGAAATAACACCATCAACCTTGTAATAATTTTTCAGCAGATTGATCCCCGCCTGATCCGGTTTAAAGCCGCCCAGTAATTCAAGGTGAACGAGGACCTTCTTACCGCTTTGATGGCATTTGCCAATCAGCGACTGCAGATTGCCGATATTCGCTTCGGATAGCAGCACATATTCTGACTGGCAGGATAATGCTTTCTCAAAGTATTTATACTTCCTGATGGAAGGGATGATGGTGTTATTTGAAATCATATTAATTTCCGATGTTATTTAGCCATGTAGAGGCTGTATGCATCTTCCGCTGTTGCGTTTTCATGGATGATGGCATTCAGACCTGCTACCACTTTCGCCGGCTGCGGATCCTGGGTAATGTTTCGTCCCACAGCCACGCCTTTCGCACCCATCTGCATACAGTGCTGAACAAATTTGAAGTAACCGTCGATGCCGGTTTTTGGCCCTCCTAAGGCAAGCACCGGCACGCCAGCAGCTTCAACGATCAGTCGGTCCTCTGGTGAACCGGTAAAACGCGTTTTGATGACGTCCGCGCCCAGCTCCACCGCTGCGCGGGCCGATGCAGCGATGATGGCCGGATTGTTAGAGTCATCGCTGGTGACGGGATAACCATACGGGAGCGATTCGACAATCAGCGGTACATTCCAGCGATCCGCTGCCTGTGCGAGTTGCATCGCCATAATGTGGGTTTTTTCTTCATTGAAGGCGCCGGGGAAGGTCATGCAGACCACGCCCTCGGCAGCGACTTTAAGCGCATCTTCGACGGAAAAAACGGGGGTAGTATCGGGAACGGTATTGTCAAAGATACTGACCGTGCTGTCGACGCGTAACACAACGGGAACGCTGTTCAATGCTTCCCGATAATTCTTCAACATGCCGTACGTGACGAGCGCGCAATCCAGGCCGTGTTCCACCAGAGCAGGGAGCTGATTTATCGTATTATCAATACCATTTGTTTTCGTGGAAAAATAGTAGCCATCCAGCGCTAAGGTCACGGATTTACCGTCTTTTGCGAATATTCTTGAGAGACGACGTTCTTTAGACATTTATTTACTCCTGAGATAAAAAAACAAAAAAAAAGCCCTCAGAGACTCGCGTCT
>NZ_GL882808.1:43821-45199 GCF_000195655.1 Klebsiella sp. MS 92-3 | reverse complement strand
CCCCCCGCCCCGCGCGGGGGGGGGGGGGGGGGCTTTCTGTTCACATACCCTTTTGATAATGGTTCAGGGATCCAAAGCATTATCAATGCAATTTTTTAGCAAAGTGAGAAAGGTTTAACTTTTGTTTAAATTAAATCTGTTCTCTTGCGTGATTAAATAACTAACACACGCGATAACTTATTGTCCAGTTGGTATCGTTGAAATGAGAGATTCATCACATCAATATGTTGTATTACCTGAGAAGTTCTGGGTTAAATACAGAAACCGACCCCTTAAAAACCAGGCAATAACGCATCCGGACAAGGGGAGAACGCCAGGCGTTTATTTCATCCGCATGAAGAACGCATCCATGCATGCTCCAGCCTGCAGGTCGTCATCCCCAAACGCGTATTTATTCCTGTCCGGATGGCGTACAAAAACGCTATAGCAATGTTGTCGGCATGGCGGTCTGTCCCCGGGATGATTTCCTCCTGCCGCCCGGGCAAATTACTCGTCCGCTTTGTGCGCCCAGGCAGGCATCGCCGTCAGGTAACGTTTTGCCCGTTTCCGTGATTCCGCTACGCCCACCTTTTGCCAGGCGTCGAGAAAAGCCGCCAGACAGGATACGGCCTCTTCCCAGGATTTCAGATTACCGTCGCTGTCGCTGCAATACGCGCAATATTTATCGCTGGCCCCTTGCGCATCGGGTGCGGACATCGGCATTCCGCAGGCCTGGCAAAACCTTTCGTGCTGTGTCATAGAGCGCTCCTCCTGTCGTTTGGTTGTCTACTAAACATACAGAATTTACGCATGGCGCTTAGCGTTTCAGATCAATAGATCCTGTCGTAACCGTTGTTGGGGATCTTCTGCCGGGGAGTGCGGGAGGGATAACGGGAACTTACTCCGTATCGCACAGCTATCGCCTCCCTTATTTTTTATTGATGCAACGGTTGGTCGCAGGCCGCGAGGATTGATTCATGCATCGCTTCGGAAAGTGTCGGATGCGCAAAGATCATCGACAGGAGACTTTCATCTGTGGCCTCCAGGTGACGGGCGATACCAAACCCCTGGATCTGTTCCGTGACCTGTGCGCCAACCATATGCGCGCCCAGCAACTCGCCGGTTTCAGCATCGAAAATAGTCTTCACAAAACCCTCCGTCTCGCCGCTGGCCAGCGCCTTACCATTGCTCTGATAAGAGAACTTACCGATCCTGACGGGTCGTCCTCTGGCCAGGGCCGTCGATTCCGTCAGGCCCAGACTGGCAACCTGAGGCCGGGAATAAGTGCAACCGGGCACATAGTCGCGATCAAGCGGGTGGGTGCCTTCGACACCAGCCAGTGTCTCAATGCAGATCACGCCTTCGTGGCTGGCCTTGTGCGCCAGACACGGCGGGGCCG
>NZ_GL882808.1:16231-43708 GCF_000195655.1 Klebsiella sp. MS 92-3 | reverse complement strand
GCGGGGGGGGGCCGGCTACATCGCCGATGGCATAAAGCCCAAATACGTTAGTGCGACAAGCCGCATCCGTCTTGATAAAACCGCGGTCTAACTCGACGCCCAGTGCTTCCAGCCCCAGATCTTCAATATTCGGCTGTACGCCAACCGCCAGCAGCACACGTTCGACTTCCAGGAAAGATTCGGCGCTCGTATTTTTCATTGTACAGCGCACCCCGGTATCGGTGAGCTGTACTTGCGTCACCTGGGTCTGGGTATGGACCTGAATCCCGCGCTTTTCGAATGACTTACGCACCGCCGCTGACACTTCGGCATCTTCCACGGGCAAAATCTGCGACGCTAGCTCGACCAGCGTCACTTTACAGCCCAGATCGTTATAAAGGCTGGCGAACTCGACGCCAATCGCGCCTGAACCGATGATTAATAGCGACTTGGGCAATCGCTTAGGCTGTAGTGCCTCGTAATAGGTCCAGATATGTTCGCCATCTGGCGCTATGCCTGGTAATGCGCGTGGTCGGGCGCCCGTGGCCAGGATCACGTGATCGGCCCGGTAATCGTGCGCTTCCCCCCGGGCATCCGCTACCGTTATTTGTCCCTTACCGCGCAGCCGCGCGGTGCCATCAATCACCCTCACGCCATTTTTCTTCAACAGGTACTCAACGCCACCCGTGAGCTGTTGCGAAACGGCACGGCTAAACTGCACCAGTTTCTGCAGATCGACATTCACCTCACCCACGCTGATGCCCAGCTGACTGGCATGGGTGATACTGTGCGCGACCTCAGCGCCATGCAACAGCGCCTTGGTTGGAATGCATCCCCAGTTCAGGCAGATGCCGCCCAGATGTTGTTTTTCCACTAAGGCGGTACGAAGTCCTAGCTGGCCGGCACGGATGGCGGCCACATACCCCCCAGGACCCCCGCCTATGATCAGCACATCGTAATTATCGTGCATAGCTCGTCTCCTGGATAAACATCAGGGTAGGGGTTTCAGTCAGTCGCTTGAGTTCCCGGAGAAAAGCCGCACCTGCCGCGCCATCGATGACCCGGTGATCGCAGGATAGCGATACCGTCATTTGCTGGCGCGCGACGATTTGCCCGTCGCGTACTACCGCCCGGACCTCGCCGGCGCCAATGGCGAGGATTGCGCTTTGCGGTGGATTGATGATGGCGTCAAACTGCCGGACGCCGAGCATCCCCAGATTTGACAGGCTAAAGGTCCCGCCCTGGAACTCTTCCGGCTTCAGCGTGCCCGCTTTGGCTCTGGTCACCAGCGAGTGAATTTCGTTCGATATGTCGCTGATCGATTTCCGGTTCGCCGAGCGAACAATAGGGGTCATTAGCCCGGCAGGCAGCGCAACGGCCACCGAAATGTCGGCATCCGTAAAGCGGCGGATACTTTGTGCCGCTTCATCAAACTGGATGTTGACGTCTGGCACGGCCACCAGCGCCAGGGCACAGGCCTTCACCAGCAGGTCGTTAACCGAAATCTTGACACCGGGTACTTCGCGGTTAATTTCCTGACGAAACGCTAACAGTCGTTCCAGATCGAGATCGACACTCAAACGGAAATGGGGAGACTGTTGCTTGGAGGTTTGCAGGCGAGAAGCGATAGCCCGCCGCATACCGGACATGGGGATGCTCTCAAAGGGTGCCGGGGCACTCTCCTGCACAGGGCTGGTCTGCGGGGGCCCGTCGAGCAACAACGACGCAGCCAGCACATCATCGCGACTCACCCGACCGCGTGAACCGCTGCTTCGGCAGTCATGCAAGTTGATACCCAGTTTGCCGGCCAGACGGCGCGCCAGCGGGGGGGCCGATACCTGGCTATCATCGGCATGCGAGCGGGGCGCTTTGCTGGGACGAACGGGGGGCGTCGGAGAGGCCAGGCGACCGCCGGCGGCAACGATCGCGCTTTCCAGATCAGAAACAGAGATACGTTCCCCGCGCCCGCTGCCGCGGACCTTTTTCAGGTCGACACCCCAGCGGGCAGACAGTCGTAACGCATGGGGCGTGGCATTAACCTGAGTCACATCGGTCACGCCTTGCAGACTGACGGGGATGACGGTCTGCCCAACAGGGGGCTCCGGACTGTTGGATGGCGGCGAAACAACGGAAGGTGGCTTAGCGCCTGCCTGTGCCGCTACGTCCGGCGCGGCAGCCTCCGGGCCAGGTGCTGCGGGTTTCACTGTCGCCAGACTGGCAGCAAATTCGTCCAGTTCAGCATCGCTGACCGAAGCGTCAGCCGCCAGAGCCAGCACGGCGCCAACCTGAAGCGTCTCACCCTCTCGGGCGATTATCCGGCGTAATGTACCGGCAAAAGGTGCCTCCAGCACATTGACGATTTTACTGGTTTCAATCTCACAGATTTCCTGCCCTCTGGTGAAATCGTCACCCTCCTGGATTGCCCATCGAGCGAGCAAGCCTTCCTCCATGGAAAGCCCCCACTTTGGCATTTCAAGCGTCTTGATTTCGCTCATAGGTTAATCCTCCAGCACTTGACGGACGGCGGCTTCGATACGTTCAACGCCAGGGATCCAGAGTTTTTCGAGAGCAGGGGAGAACGGGACCGGCGTGTGTGGCGGCGTCACCAGCAGAACGGGCGCTTTGAGGAAATGGAATGCCTGGGACGCAATCAGCGCCGCGACATCATGAGCAAAACCGAAGCGTGCAGCGGACTCGTCGACTATCACGACCCGCCCCGTGGAAGCCACCGATTCCAGAATACCTTCCTCATCCAGCGGCGAAATGGTTCGCGGGTCGACCACCTCGACCGAGATCCCCTCTCTGGCCAGTTTGTCCGCCACCTGGTTTGCTTTATGTACCATTGCCGACAACGCAATGATGGTGACGTCCTCTCCTTCGCGCGTGTAGTTGGCTACACCTAGCGGGATGGTATAGATCTCGTCCGGTACCTCGCCCTTGAGGTCGTACAGCATTTTATGCTCGCAGAATACCACCGGGTCGTCGTCGCGAATGGACTGGATTAACAGACCCTTGACGTCATAAGGCGTCGAGGGCACCACCACCTTCAGTCCAGGCGTGGTGGCAAAGATATTATAGGGTGACTGTGAATGCTGGGCTGCGGCAGAAAACCCCGCGCCGATCATCCCTCGCATCACCAGCGGAGCTCTGGCTTTGCCACCAAACATGTAGCGGAACTTAGCCGCCTGGTTATACAGTGCATCGTGGCTCACACCAAAAAAATCCATGAACATCAATTCCGCGACTGGCCGCAGCCCCGTCGCTGCGGCGCCGGCCGCCATACCGATAATGGCCGACTCGGTAATGGGCGTGTCGATCACCCGATCGGAGCCGAACTGCGTCCACAGCCCTTTAGTGACACCCAGCACACCGCCAAAGGCTTCAATCTTCGCCTCTTCGGGCGCATTTCCGCCATGACCGCCACGCAAGTCTTCACCGATGAGTACCACGCGTTCATCGCGCTCCATTTCCTGAGCCAGGGCTTCCTTGACCGCTTCACGATAGGTTTTTATTGTCATGGTTATCACCCTCAGTATGAGACGTACACGTCTGTCAGCAGGTCTTCCGGAGCCGGGTAGGCAGCGGCGCGGGCCTTCAATACGGCATCGTTGACCAGGGCTTCTACTTCCTCGTCAATCGCCGCCAGTTCTTCCTGGGTGATATGTTGCTTGACCTTAGCGGTGAAAATCTTCAGCGGATCATGTTGTTCACGCAGGCGTTGCACTTCACCTTCCGCACGATATAGCGCGGGATCGCCCTCAAAATGACCATGCCAGCGGAAGGCTTTGGCCTCAATGACGCTTGGACCACCGCCTTCTCGCGCACGCTTGACCGCCTCTGAGGTTGCCTCATAAACGGCAAAGAAATCGGTGCCATCGACGGTCACTGCCGGCAGGCCGAAGCCAGCGGCGCGCCGGGCGATATCACGCCCACCCACGGCGTAGTCATGGCCGGTCCCTTCGCCGTAACCGTTATTCTCGAAAATAAAGACGGCTGGAAGCTGGAGCACGACGGCCATATTGATGGCTTCAAAGACCAGGCCCTGATTAGAACCCCCATCGCCCGTAAAAGAGACACCGACGTTGCCGGTTTTTAGCGTCTTTGCCGTTAGCGCGGCGCCGATGGCCAGTGGAGGGGCTCCCCCAACGATAGCGTTCGCCCCCAGCATTCCTTTCGACAGATCGGCAATGTGCATCGACCCGCCCTTACCGCGACATAACCCGCTGTCCTTACCGAATATTTCGGCCATCATGCCGTGAATGTCACAACCTTTAGCAATACAGTGGCCATGTCCACGGTGTGTTGAACCAATGAAATCTGCGCTCGTTAAATTTTCGCAGACCCCCACCGCGATGGCCTCCTCACCGGTATAAAGGTGAATGAAGCCCGGAATATCACCGCTGGTATTTTCCTGATGCAACCGCTCTTCAAAGGTCCTGATCTCCCGCATCTTGCGGTAAGCCTGCAATAACGCCTGTTTGCTGAGCATCGTTTAATTCTCCTCAATATAGGTCACCCAGGCGGGGCCAACAGACAGGGCGAATAACCCTGGCCACACCCATGCAATGAATCTACGAGCGGTTAAAGAGAGTGCGAAGCCACCTTCATGGGGGGGTAGGTGGGGGTTTTCATGCTTGAGGTCAAACTTTCTAAATTTTGTGTAGCCATAAAGTTTGCCTGCCCCATGTCATCCCGGTGGCTGGCGTACAATTGAAAAAAAAACAAAACGAGTAGACACCCCGGATGAAGCCATTGGATTTAGAAGGTCGCCAATCACCCTCACTGGTCTCCGGGCCATTGCGGCTGACGCGAGGCTTGCCGTTAATCCTGACCAAATTCGTCCCGCCTCGCTCCTCGATACAATTGCTGGAGCGCCCCCGGCTTCTTCAGCTTCTTAATCCCGTTCAGCAGTGCCGGCTGGGCGTCGTCTGCGCCGGCGCTGGATTTGGCAAAACCACGCTGTTGGCGCAATGGCATCAGCAGATGGTCGCCCAGGGGGAACGTATCGCCTGGCTGAGCCTCGATGAGGATGATGATGACGTATGGCAGTTTATTCCTTATCTGCTGCAAGCATTGCGTCCACTCTATGCTGACTGGGACGCCGATTTCTGGCGTGACATGGAAGAACAGAAGCTCTCCAGCTCCGAGCAACTGCTGGCCGGGCTCATTAACCAGCTACACTATTGCCCGCATGACGTATACCTGATCATCGACGACTTCCACGTGATTAACGATCGTGGGGTCTATGAAGCCGTGGGGTATTTAATCAAGCATGCGCCTGCCGCCTTGCATCTGATCATTGGCAGCCGTTTCCACCCGAATCTTGCGCTGAGCCAGCTGCAGGCCCAGGACCAACTGGTGGAAATCTATGATCGAGACCTGCAATTCACGCTCGAAGAAACAAAACACTATTTTAGCCGCACGGTTGCGCTACCCCTCAGCAACCACCATGCACAGCGGCTACAGTCCGTGACAGAGGGCTGGATTGCAGGGATGAAGATCGCTTCATTGTCCGCAGAATTACAGCATGATCCCGAGCATCTGTTGCGTAATATGCATGGAGGAACACGATCCATTGCCCGCTATCTGAAAGAGGTGGTACTGGATCCGCTGCCGGAAGAGGTTCTCGATTTCCTGGTGAAAACGTCCTTCCTCAGTCGGTTAAATGCCGAACTATGCAATGCAGTGACTGGACGTGATGATAGTAAAGCGATGCTGGCATGGATTGAGCGACACAACCTTTTTTTGTCAGCCCTTGACGAACAAGGCTACTGGTTTCGCTACCATCCTCTGTTGCAGGAAAATCTTCGGACCATGCTGCAGCAGAACAACGATATTGACCTCAAACAGCTGCATGAATTAGCCAGTCATTGGTTCGTCGAACAGAAGCTGTGGTCTGAGGCGGTACGCCATGCGCTCAGCGCAGGCAAGCCGGTGCATAGCCCCGTGCAGGACGGCGCAAGCGCTCAGTCACTGGCGGAAGAAGGGGATATCGATACTCTGATCTCATGGATGCATCATTTACCGCCCAGCACCGATCCGTCGCGCATTGACCTGCAAATTAACCTGGCCTGGGCACTGGCGCATTATTTCCACTTTGATGAGTCGAGGCAGCTGCTTGATAACCTCGATCAGATGGTACTTCATCATCGTGAGGATTTAACCCGCAGCACCTGGTGTAAATTGCGCGTTGTGCGGGCAATTTGCGAAGCCTTTGCGGAAAACATCCCGGAGAGTCTGGCTATTGTTCAGCCGTTGCTGGCCGAAGTGCCCTGCGGCGACACCTGGGTTGATGGTCTGATATGCAATATTCTCAGCTATTGCCATGTTGTTAACCAGCGCTATCACGATGCGCTGGAGGTTCAACAGCATATGCCCTCTCCGGAAAGTCCTTTAGATAATCTGTTTGTCTCGGTTTATCGCGCTTTTATCATTGCCCAGTGCCATCTTTGTCAGGGCGATCTGGGGAAAGCCGGGTGGTACGCAGAGAAAACGTTGCGCCAGGCTGAATGTTATACCGGTACCCAGTCGACCAGTGGCGCGACGCTGGCGCCGCTGCTGGCGGAGATAGCCTATGAATGTCAGAGTGGCGACTCGCCCGAGCATCTGTTAGCCGACCGGCTCGAATTCATCGACCGATTCAGTCCACCCGATGCGCTGAGTCGTTGCTATACCTATCTCGCGCGTCAGGCCCTGGATGGCAATATGCCGTATGAGGCCGAGCGATTGCTGGAGCATGCGCAGCGTCTTGCCGTGTCTCGCGGCTGGCAACGGCTCCAGGCCATGATGTTAGCCGAGCAGGTGAGGGTGCGGCTGCAGCGCGGCAATGTCACAGGCGCAGAGCAACTGCAGCGACAACTTGAACAAATGGCCGCCAGCTTCAGAATGGATGCCGAACATCCCTGTCAACGCGCTATCGCTCTGTCTGCATCCCTTAGCCACTGTCGCCTTCTTCTCGCCAGAGGCCAGGCGCCGCAAGCCTGTATTCTCCTGGCTGATATGGTCCCTGATCAGGAAAACCGGGGGGACAGGTTAACCGCAGCGCGTCTGCGTACGCTCTGGTCATTGGCCTTGTGGAACAGTGGCAAAACTGCCGCTGCGCGCACGACATTTCAGCCAGTCGTGCAGCTGGCTGAACAACAGCATCTCAAAGGCCTCTTTCTTGAAGCTGGCGATACCTTGCAACCTTTGCTTGCCGGTATGAATGAAACCTCTTCGGCTTGTACTGAGGAAGGGATAGTCCATGAACCCTGGGCCGGCAAGCGCGCGCCTGCAGATGGAACACCGTTTAATAGTGGAAGCCCCGATATTCATGGGGAACTCAGCGAGCGAGAATTTCAGATATTACAACTGATCGCTGAAGGTCAGATGAATAAAGAAATTGCTCGCTCCCTCGCTATTTCTGCCGAGACGGTCAAATGGCACATCAAAAACATCTACGCGAAGCTTAAAGTGAATAGCCGCACTCAAGCGATGAGCCGGGCGCTGGAGATGAAATTACTGGATTAACGGTTTGAAGAGGGAGGGCTGGATATAAAATATTATTAAGACGAGCCACTTTCTTAACGGGGCTATGAGCCACGGATAATCCCGGCGTTTTTGAGCCTATGATCTTCAAAACATATTTCGTGATAACGACGTTCACTGCTCCCTCAAAACAGCCTTACCGTATGAGATTTTCAGTTTTACAGTTGATTCCTTTACTTCAGGCGATAACCCAGATAGCAAGGGATTCGTTCATTACCAGTTTGACCCTCATATTTTCTTATCCCACCACCTGAACTTCCTATGAAATATCGCCCACCAGCTCTGCTATAACTGCATCACCGCTGATTGCGCAATCGGGTACATCATTTCCTATTTCTGCGGAACCCGAAAATTATGGATATTGCCAGCATTGAAAAATTGATCGCTCTGGTTGAAGCCTCCGGCATTGGCGAACTGGAAATTGCCGAAGGGGCAAGCTCCGTGCGTATCAGCCGCGCCATCTCCAGCCCCACGGCGGTTGGGTCGTCCGCCGTATCCGCGGCCGTCGTCCAGCCGCAGTTGGATATTCCGATTCAGGCCGCACAGGCCAGGGCTATCGCATCTGACCCTGCGACGGAGCACATCACGTCATCCCCGATGGTAGGAACCTTTTATCTCTCTCCGGGACCCGGTGCGGCGCCATTTGTGGCTGTGGGTCAGCAGGTTAATATTGGCGATACCCTGTGCATCGTCGAAGCGATGAAGATGATGAATCAAATCTCGGCAGAGAACAGCGGGATCGTTAAAGCGATTCTGGCTACTGATGGTCAACCGGTTGAATTCGACCAGCCGCTGATAGTGATTGAATAGGGGATCTCATGCTGGACAAAATCGTGATTGCCAATCGTGGCGAAATCGCGCTGCGTATTCTGCGCGCCTGCCGGGAGCTTAACATCCGCTCGGTAGCCGTTCACTCTACTGCCGACCGCGAGTTAAAACACGTGCTGCTGGCCGATGAAAGCGTCTGTATTGGTCCTCCGTCATCCGCCAAAAGCTATCTCAATATTCCGGCGGTAATTTCGGCAGCTGAAGTGACGGGCGCGGCGGCCATTCATCCCGGTTACGGTTTTCTCGCAGAAAATGCGGATTTTGCCGAACAGGTGGAACGCTCAGGATTTGTGTTTATCGGCCCGAAAGCGGAAACCATTCGCCTGATGGGGGATAAGGTCTCGGCTATTCAGGCAATGAAGCAAGCTGGAGTACCGTGCGTACCGGGTTCCGATGGCCCGCTGGACGATAACCATGAGAAGAATCGCCGGCTGGCAGCCGGGATCGGTTACCCGATTATCGTCAAAGCCTCCGGAGGCGGCGGTGGGCGCGGGATGCGGGTTGTTCGCGAAGAGAAAGAGCTGGCGCAGGCCATTGACATGACGCGCGCCGAGGCAAAGGCAGCGTTCAACAATGATATGGTCTACATGGAAAAGTATCTGGAGAATCCACGCCATATCGAAATCCAGATTCTGGCCGATGGGCAAGGGCAGGCGATATATCTTGCCGAACGCGATTGCTCAATGCAGCGTCGCCACCAGAAGGTGGTGGAGGAGGCCCCTGCGCCGGGGATCACCGCGGAAATCCGCCAGGCTATCGGCGAGCGCTGTGCCAAAGCCTGTCTGGACATCGGCTATCGCGGTGCCGGTACCTTTGAATTTCTCTATCAGCAGGGTGAGTTTTATTTTATCGAAATGAATACCCGCATTCAGGTGGAGCATCCGGTGACGGAAATGATCACCGGCATTGACCTGATTAAAGAGCAGTTGAGGATTGCCTCCGGATTGCCTCTCTCCATCAGCCAGCAGCAGGTGAGCCTACGCGGTCATGCAATTGAATGCCGTATTAACGCCGAAGACCCACATACCTTCATGCCCAGCCCCGGCAAAATTACCCGTTTTCATGCGCCAGGTGGCTTCGGCGTACGCTGGGAATCTCATATCTACGCAGGTTACTGCGTCCCACCGTACTACGACTCAATGATTGGCAAATTGATCGTCATCGGCGACAGCCGGAATGAGGCCATTGCGAGAATGGAACATGCCCTGAGCGAACTGGTGATCGATGGCATCAAAACCAACGCTGAACTACAGCGGCGGATCATGGCGGATGACCATTTTCGCGCTGGCGGCTGCAACATCCATTATCTGGAAAAGAAACTGGAGCTCAATCGCTGAACTTAGCCCCAAAGCCGCCTCCGGGCGGCTTTCTTCATTTATCGCTATCAATATCACTACAGGAAAACCGGAGGTAAGTTGTGTCTGCACTCTCTTATGTGACGGGTGAGAGCCATTGTGCCTGGGCTATATATCTCTCCCAGGTGGAACGCGTTCTGCCGCTGCCCGGCGATCTCAATCGCTGGGCCAATACTCTGCGCCACCCGGAAAGGGCGCTGATTGTCGATGTTCCTCTGGAAATGGATGACGGGACGATTCGCCATTTTGAAGGCTTTCGGGTTCAGCATAATCTCTCTCGCGGACCCGGCAAAGGGGGCGTGCGCTATCACCCCGACGTCAGCCTGCAGGAGGTGATGGCGCTGGCGGCGTGGATGACCGTGAAATGCGCGGCGCTCAATCTGCCGTTCGGCGGGGCGAAAGGCGGTGTGCGCGTCGACCCGTCGACGCTATCCGACAGAGAGCTGGAGCGTTTGACCCGGCGCTACACTTGTGAAATCAGCAGAGTAATCGGCCCTCGGCAGGATATTCCGGCGCCGGACGTCGGCACTAACGCCCAGGTCATGGCCTGGATGATGGATACCTGGTCACGCAACGCCGGAACAGCCGCGACCGGCGTGGTGACGGGGAAACCGGTCCACCTCGGCGGATCGCTGGGGCGGGTACAGGCGACCGGGCGCGGCGTGTTTATCACCGGCTGTCACATTGCGGAAAAAATGGGACTCCCCGTGGCGCAAAGCCGGATTGCGGTGCAGGGTTTTGGCAATGTGGGTAGCGTCAGCGCCGGGCTGTTTCATGCTGCTGGCGCGCGGGTGGTGGCTGTACAGGATCATCGTGCGACGTTGTATCAGCATAACGGGCTCGATATCCCGGCACTGCAGGCGTGGCAACAGGAGCACGGCACAATAGCTGGTTTCCCCGGTGCCGATAACGTGACGGAAGAGGCTTTCTGGCGTCTCGAGTACGAGATACTGATTCCGGCAGCCCTGGAGGGGCAAATTAGCGCGGAACTCGCGGCTGGGCTGCGCTGCCGCCTCATTCTGGAGGGTGCCAATGGTCCTACGCTGCCGGAGGCTGACGACGTGCTGGCTGAGCGGGGGATCGTGCTGGTTCCAGACGTTATTGCAAACGCCGGCGGGGTAACGGTCAGCTATTTCGAGTGGGTGCAGGATCTCTCCAGCCTTTTCTGGAGCGAAGAGGAGATCGACGCTCGGCTGGATACCATTATGCGCCACGCTATCGAAAGCGTCTGGCAAAAAGCGCAGGCGCTGGCAATCCCCCTGCGTACCGCCGCCTGGGCCCTGGCCTGCGAACGGATCCTACAGGCAAGTAAAGACCGCGGGCTGTATTCCTGAGGCGTGGCGATGAAAAGCCCTGCGTTGTCGGCGCGGGGCCATAGGTAGAGTCAGAAAGCGTCAGGAAGAGGCGCGCGCGATATGCGCCCGCCGTTGCCGCTGGTCACACCACAGGGTGAATATCCCCGCCAGCGCTACGATCCCTGCGCCGATCAGCGTTGAAGAACCGGGCAGGCTGTTTAAGAACAGATAACCGATGACCATCGACCAGACCAGCGTGGTGTAGTCAAACGGCGCCAGTAGCGAAGCGTCGGTAAACCGCAGGCTCAGCGTGACCAGAATCTGTGCCATGCCGCCGAAGAAGCCGCAGCCCACCAGCAACAGCAACTGACCCGGCGTAGGACGTACCCAGCCGAAGAGGCTGGTTGCCAGGCCAATCAGGGTGGTCATCAGCGAGAAGTAAAAGACGATGGCGCCAGGTTTTTCAATGCCGTTGAGAAAACGGATCTGAATGTTGGAGGTGGCGGTGCAAAGAGCGGCAAGCAGGGCGAACGCGACGCCGAGAGCCATCCCGGACTGCAGATGGCCGCCAGCGAACAGAGAACCGCTGGCGGTTAAACTGGCGGAGAGCATAAACAGAATGCCGGAAAAACCGACGATAACCCCCAGCCAACGGGAAAAACGTACCCGCTCTTTCAGCAGCAGGGCCGCCATGATGACGGTGAAGAGCGGAGCAGCGTAGCTCAGTGCGGTGGCGTCGGCGAGAGAAATCGATACCAGCGCCAGATAGTTGAAGTACATCCCACCGGTACCGGAAAAGCCGCGAATCAGATGGCCGAAAATATTTTTGGTCTTGATACTGGCCAGCACGTTGCCCTGAATTTTTAACCAGATAAGCAGGGGAAACATAGCAATAAAAGAGCGAAAGAAGATCACCTCGCCGGTGGGAATCGCCCCCTGCAATCCTTTGACGCAGGCCAGCATTAATGTAGCGCATAGCGCGGAGAGTATTTTTAGATAAATCCCAAGTCGGGCATTCATGTGACTACCTTTGGTTAACGGTCGCGGAGGGACGCGGCGTGGGTGTCGCGCATGGCGTAACAGTAGAGGGCGCTCGGGGCAGGCAGATAAGATAATTTTGTTCTGTGAGGATAACTTTTGCTTATCTCCCGGCGCCGGCGCCGTCATATAAATCACCTATCTCGCAACAGCGTTTCCCTCTTACCCATCACCGAAACAATGTCGATATAGTCGCGATAAGTGGTTAGCCATACCGGCGAAACGGGAAACCTTTTACCGGGTGTCGGTACTCTTTTATCCAGACCGAGGAAAACAATAATGAAACTGAAGCGAAATGCGGGTTTAGCGCTGGTTCTGACGCTGGTAGCAGTGTCCGGGGCCGCGCGCGCCGACATGCTGGCGGATATTCATGCGCGCGGTGAGCTGAAGTGCGCGGTCTATTCCGATGTGCCGCCATTTTCTGCCCCGGATCCAAAAACCCGCCAGTTGGTCGGGATGGACGTTGAACTCTGTCATGCGCTGGCAAAACAGATGGGAGTCAAGGCGCAGCTGGTTCCTACTTCCGTGGAAGCGCGTATTGCTATTATCGCCACCGGGCGAGCCGACGTGCTGATCGCCAACCTTGCCTATACCAAAACACGTGGCCGCCAGATTCAGTTCAGTGACCCTTACTACGTCGCGAAAGAGATGCTGTTGGTAAAAGAGGCGAATGCCGATAAAACCCTTGCCGATTTTAAAGGCAAGCGTATCAGCGCCACCAAGGGCACCACCTCTGAACAATCCATCGTGCTGAAGGGCGGCAAACCGGTTACCTTCCAGGACGCGGCGTCGGCGTTCCTTGCCCTTGAACAGAATAAGGTGCTGGGTTTCGTCACCAACACTATGACCGGTATCAAAATGATCGGTCAGGCAAAAAAGGACGGCATTAATCTGGCGATGATTAAAGAGCCGATGGCGCTAGAGCCTATAGGCGTGGGGATGAAGCAGGGCGAACCGCAACTGCTGGCCAGCGTCAATGAAAGCCTGAAGGTAATGGATGACGACGGGACGATCGACAAGATCTGGAATACCTGGATTGGACCGAATACCGAATACAAAATGGTCCGCGAAGAACGGGTACAACCGTTGTCCAGCCTTACGTTCGAACCGCTGGAATAAGTATGACGCCGACATCGAAAACGTTGTTACCCGAGCGCCGCGTTGAAATTCATGCCAGCGCTCCGGCGCGGATTTCCATGATGGGCAGCCGGGCCTGGCTTATCGAAGCGCCGGGTGCCTTTGACCTTCCGGCACAGCGCCGTATCTGGTCTATGGCGCAGAACCTGCAACAGTGGCCGGCGGTGGAATCCCTGATCCCCGGCGTGACCAATTTACTGGTATTGCTCCATGACACGCCGGAGGAACCGACGGCAGTGGAGCGCCGGTTACACGAGTACTGGCTGTCCGCGCAGGCGCTCAACCTCGAAGGGCGGCAGATTGATATCCCGGTGTGCTACGGTGGCGAACACGCCACCGATCTCGAGGCGGTATGTCGGCATACTGGTTTTTCCGCCCGGGAAGTTATTCGTCGGCATTCGCTGGGGGTCTATACCGTGGTCGCGCTTGGCAGTGCGCCGGGGTTTGGCTATCTCCATGGTCTGGATCCGCGTCTGGCGACGCCGCGTAAAAAGGTGCCTTCGCTGAATATGCTCAAAGGGACGGTCACTATTGGCGGGCCACAGGCGGGGGTGTCGGTGTTGACCGGACCGAACGGCTGGAATGCAATCGGCTACGCGGAAATTGAGGTATTCAACCCCCACGCCGCCATTCCTGCATTGATGGCGCCAGGCGATATCATCCGTTTTCTGCCTGAGAGAGTCGAACTGTGATTGAGATTGAACAAAGCGGATCGCTAAATACGATTCAGGATTTAGGCCGTCCGGCGTGGCGTCATCTTGGCGTCTCAGTGAGCGGGGTGATGGATCCGCTGGCACTGCGCGCCGGTAACGCCCTGCTGGGAAACGAGGAGAATGCGGCGGCCATCGAAGTTCAGATGTTTCCCTTTCGCGTGCGTTTCCTGGCGGACACCTGGATCGCGCTCACCGGCGCCGATTGCCGGGCAAGGCTCGACGGCGATGAACTACCGGCCTGGTGGGGCTGCGCGGTACGTAAAGGACAGGTGCTTGAGTTGCGTTTTCCCCGTCGCGGCGCACGCGGCTACTTATGCGTGGCAGGGGGCATTGATGTCCCTCTGGTTCTGGGCTCGCGCAGTACCGCTCTGCGTGGCGGTTTCGGCGGACTCGAGGGGCGGCAACTACAGCGCGGCGACGTGCTGTCCTGTGGTCCCTGGCAGGGGGCGCCACTCCCGGATTCCGGGATTGGCATTGAGCCGCCGGAAGTGGCCTTAAACGCCTTTTTCCCGCGCAACGCACAGGGCGATGTCCAGATCCGAGCTATCCCCGCTGGCGAGTATCCGTTGTTTGCCGCTGATGCATCGCGGTTCTGGAGCCAGGCGTGGAAAATTTCGCAGCACAGCACCCGAACCGGCTATCGCCTGGCGGGAGAGCCTATCCTGCCAGCCGAAACGGTTGAAATGCGCTCCTATGGCCTGATACCGGGCATCGTACAGGTTCCGCCGGCCGGCGAACCGATTATCCAGTTAAGCGATGCCAACACCGCGGGAGGCTATCCCAAAATTGCCTGCGTGATTGAAGAAGATCTCTGGCGTCTGGGCCAGCTCCAGGCGGGGCAGTCAATTCAACTGGTACAGGCCGATACGTCTACCGCCATCGCCGTGCGGCAGGAAATTGAACGTTGGCTGCAGCGTTTGCGCGTCAGCATAGCGCCGCTGGTCAAGGTCGTTGGTTTATAAGGAACTCAGCATGAAAATTGATGTGAACTCTGATATGGGAGAAGGTTTTGGCGTCTATCAGCTATGTGATGATTCAGCGCTAATGGATAAGGTCTCTTCCGCCAACATCGCCTGCGGTTTTCACGCAGGGGATCCGGCGATCATGACGCGGATGGTACGCCTGGCGAAAGTGCGCGGCGTGGGGATTGGGGCCCACCCCGGTCTGCCGGATCGCCAGGGCTTCGGGCGCAAAGAGATGGCGTTCTCTGCCGATGAGATCTGCCAGCAGGTGGTATATCAGCTTGGCGCGCTCTCTGCCATTGCCCGCGCCGAGGGTACCCGGGTAGTTCACCTGAGTTTTCACGCGGCAATGGGCAATATGATTAACCGTGACGATGCGCTGGCGCTGCAGGTGATGCAGGCCGTCGCCCGGATCGATTCGCAACTGATTATCTTCTGCCAGCCGGATACTATCATTGAACGGGCGGCGCAGGCTGCCGGATTGCCGGTGCTGACGCTGTTTCTCGCTGACCGGGCCTACGACGATCGTGGACAACTTGTCCCGCGCGGTATTGCCGGTTCGCTAATCAAAGAGGAAGCGGCGGTGCGCGCCAGAGTACGTCAGTTTCTCCAGCAGGGAACGGTGACCACTTTTAGCGGCAATACGCTGTCGATACGTGCGCGTTCGATCCTGGTCCATAGCGATACCCCGGGCTCGCTGGCGCTGGCGACGCTGGTTCGTAGTGAGATTGAAGCCTGCGGTGCGACGGTAGCATCCGCGGCGGAGGTGCTGGCGCAGTAAAGCCTTTTCCCGTCACGAGGGGGGGCAAATCGCGCCCCTGACCACTACCTGTTCTCCCTTTACGTTATGCGCTCTCGGACCCACGGTCAGTCAAAACCCATTGGCCATCCCGCCAGGTATGAATCCATCCCGGCGCCCCTCTGGAACGATAAAAAAATGCCTGCCGGGTCAGACGCCAGGCAGGCATTTCACTCTGCTTAGCGCGCACAATTTGCGCGCTACAGCTTAACGGCAACCCGCGCAGAAGGCCGCGAGGCGATCGCAACCGGTTTGCAGGCGTTCCATACTGGTGGCGTAAGAAAGGCGGAAGTAGGGGCTCATGCCGTAGGCTGCCCCCTGTACCGTCACCACGTGCTGCTCCTCAATCAGCGCCATCACAAAATCGGCGTCGCTGGCGATAAAATGGCCGCTGGCGCTGGTTTTTCCGATAAACGCCTCGATGTTGACGAACAGATAGAAGGCCCCCTGCGGCTTATGGCATCGCAGACCGGGAATTCCGGCAAGACGCTCAAGCACGTAATCGCGGCGCTGGCGATAGATTTCCGCCCGTTCTGCCAGCAGACCCTGCGGGCCATCCAGTGCGGCGACGGACCCCGCTTGTGCCAGGGTCGTCACGCCGCCGCTGTTTTGCGTATTGACGTTGCTCATCGCCTTAATCAGCGTCAATGGGCCACCGCAAAAACCCAGCCGCCAGCCGGTCATTGAATAGGCTTTCGAGACGCCGTTCACTGTCAATACGCGATCGTACAGCCGGGGCTCCACCTGTGCCAGGGTCCAGAATTTCACGCCGTCATACAACAGATGCTCATAAATATCGTCGGTCATGATCCAGATATGCGGATGACGCAACAGCGTCTCACCGAGTGCCAGGAGTTCGGCATGGGTGGCGACCGATCCAGTCGGATTGCTGGGATAATTCAGCAGCAGCCATTTGGTCTTCGGCGTGATCGCTGCTTCGACGTCCTGCGGCAGTGGTTTAAAACCGTACTCTTCATGACAGGGTACTGGCACCGGTGTGCCGCCAGCGAATTTAACGATGTCGGCATAGCTAATCCAGGATGGCATGGGGATGAGTACCTCATCGCCGGGGTTAATGGTCGCCATCATAGCGTTGAAGATAATCTGTCGGGCGCCACCAGCGGTCAGGATCTGGCTGATATCGTAGCGTAGCTCATTGTCGCGCAGGAACTTGCGCTGGATGGCCGCACGCAACGCTGGCGTGCCGTCCGTCGGCGGGTAGCGGGTATCCCCGGCGCATGCTGCGGCATAGGCGGCATCGATCACGTGAGGAGGAGTGGGAAAGTCCGGTTCGCCGGTAGACAGACCAACGACATCGATTCCCTGCGCGGCGAGATCGCGTGCTTTTTGCGTCATGGCGACGGAGGCGGAGACGGTAACATTTTTGAGACGATCGGCTATATCAGGCATGAGGCTGCGGTTCCTGGTTCTAAGGTCAGCAAACCCACACGCGGCGCAGAATAATCCACCGTGTGCGGCGAAGGAGGTTAATACACATCAGCCAGCATAGAGGGGGGCGAAGGTGGCAAGCTAATAGCGCTTTGTTGTGGGGACATAACGCAATGCGATGACCGAAGGAAATCGTCCTCCTGGCACTCCGTTGACAAACAGGTATATGCCGCTGCACTCCGACGGTGCAAAGGCAGCGGCGTTGAAGTGTGGGTTGTCTGAAAATGGCGGCGCTATTGGCTGCCTGTGGTGCTCTTAGGCTATGGCACCGATCTTGCTTGCCATCAGAGATACGTATTGATGTGGGACTGCTACTATGAATCTTCGCCGCCTGAAATATTTCATTAAAATCGTCGACGTCGGGAGCCTGACGCAGGCCGCTGACATTCTGCATATCGCTCAGCCGGCGCTCAGCCAGCAGCTGGCGACTCTGGAAGGTGAAGTCGATCAGCAGCTATTAATTCGTACCAAACGAGGGGTCACGCCAACCAACGCCGGAAAAATTCTCTATACCCACGCTCAGGCGATTCTGCGCCAATGCGAGCAGGCGCAGAGCGCCATCGACGGTGCAGGCCAGGCCCTGAGCGGTCAGGTTTCTGTCGGGCTGGCGCCGGGCACAGCTGCCCAACTGCTGGCGATCCCGCTGCTGACTGAAGTCCAGCGCCAGCATCCCGGGATTGTGCTCTATTTCAATGAAAATTTTGGCACCACCCTCAGCGAATTAATTATGAGCGGTCGGATGGATATGGCGGTTATCTACGGTGACCGTGATATTCATGGATTGCGTTTTCTACCGCTGATGAAAGAAGAACTTTTTTTCGTCTGTCCGCACGCGCTGGGGGAGCCCCGGCGCGAAATCTCCCTGGCGGAGGTCGCCCGCTACGATCTGTTTCTACCGCGGATTTATAACATTATGCGTAAAGCCGCGGACGACGCCTTTACACTGGCCGGACTGAGCTACCGGGTGAAGTGCGAGATTGAATCGCTGACCACGCTTAACGCCGCGCTGGCGGCGGATCTCGGCGGCACCATCATGCCGGAGTCCGCGGCGCGCACCATGCTCCAGCCCGCCAATGCCTGGATGGCGAGAATTGTCGAACCCAATGTACTCACCTCGCTCTCGTTCTGTATGTCCGATCATCTGCCGCTTTCGCAGCCCGCGGAGGCGGTGAAGGGGATTTTGCTCTCCCTGATGGCGCAGCGGACTGAGGACAACCGGCCGCTAACCCTGGTGGGATAATAAGTCCCCCTTATTGCCTCAAAGCGAAACCCTCTTATCAACCCTTCCGATCCCCGCGCTAGAGTCACTACTCTGGCGCGCGGCATAGCCGTGCTCTGACCCTTGCGCGATGGAATCATGATGGAAAAAGAACTGATAGCTTTTGAGGACGTGCGCCAGCTGGCGCAGAAGATGCATAACGCCGGACTGCGGGAGCTTGAGTGGCGCGGCGCGGACTGGTCGGTTCGCCTGCGCTACCCCAGTGGCAAAACGATGGACGAACCGCCGCCTCTGCCGCCGCTGGGGGCCGAAACCCGCCCGCTATCGGTGTGTTCCCCGATGCCGGGACGCCTGTTGCTGAGCCATCCCAGCCATGGGGAGGCGTTCGTCAGCGAGGGGCAGCATGTTGCGCCGAACGATATCCTCGCGCTGGTGCAGGTCGGGCCGCTCTATTTGCCGGTGCGCAGCCCGGTGGCCGGGACGCTCAAAAACCTTGTGGCGCCGGCGGGGAGCCGGCTGGAGTACGGCAGCGAGATCGCGCTGCTGCTGCCCACGGATGCCGCTTCCGCGAAGTTATAAGGACCCCTTATCGGGCCAAACTATTTATGTCTTATCCCCGTTGGACATAACTGCATACAGTCAGAAAAACAACGTCAAAGGCAGATCGGTCTGCCGCAACAGGAGAGGCTCATATGCCATTTTCAGATTATAAAGTGGCCCTGGTGACCGGCGCTTCCGCTGGGATGGGGGAAGCGATTGTCGAACGCCTTTGTCAGGAAGGCATTGAGGTTCACGCGGTAGCACGTCGCCATGAACAGCTTGCCGCCCTGGCGGACAGAACTGGCTGCATTCCCCACGCCGTCGACGTCGGCGATCTATCGGCGCTGACCGCACTGTGCCAGGGTCTGCAGGTCGATATTCTGGTGAACAACGCCGGCGTTTCTCATCCGGGATCGATTCTCGATGCCGAGGCCGACTGGGTCAACACCCAGGTGGATGTCAACCTGCGTGCCGTGCTGCACCTGTGTCGTCTGTTGGTACCGGGAATGGTGGCGCGCGACTGCGGTCACGTCATTAATATTACCTCCATCGCTGCGATTTATAACTTCAATGGCAATTCCATCTATCACGCCACCAAAGCAGGAGTGCACGCGCTGTCGCGTCAGCTGCGCGTCGATTGCTATGGCAAGCGGGTACGAATTACCGAAATTTGCCCCGGGCGGGTGGCGACGGAGATATTCGGTAACGTATCCGGCGATCACGAAGACGCCCGCCGTCGCTTTATCGATGGTTTCGAGCTGCCGGAAGCAAAAGATATCGCCGACTGCGTGGCCTTTGCGCTCGCCGCGCCGGTGGCAGTCAACATCGGCAATATTGAGATCACGCCGACGCTGCAGGTACCCGGTGGGCTATCCACGATGCGTCCTGGTGACCGTGAGTCCTGAATGACGGCAAACGAGGAGGATATATGGCACTCGACTTCAGTAACGTGATGACTGGCCACTACGGCCAGATGATTATTGATGGCACCGTCGTCACTCTGGAACTGGCGTTGGGTGCATGGCTGCTGGCCATGTTTATTGCGCTGGTGCTGGTGATGATCCGTCTGAGCAACAAGCGCTTCGCGCAGCTTTTGGTCGCGGCGTATGTATCCTATCACCGCAATGTACCGACGCTTATTCAGCTGATGATGTGGTATTTCGCGATTCCGACGCTGCTGCCTGAGTCGTTGCAGATGTGGGTCAACGAGATGAATGCGGAGTTTCTGTTCTCGCTGGTCGCGCTGGGATTGTGCCAGGCGGCCTATTTCTCTGAAGACATCCGCAGCGGTCTGCGTGCCATCCCCGAAGGCCAGAATGAAGCGGCGAGGGCGCTGGGAATGGGATATTTGCGCGCCATGTGGCTGGTGATTCTGCCACAAGGGATCCGTAATGCGTTGCCATCGGTGATTAACCACACCGTGCTGCTGTTTAAAAATACCAGCCTTGCAATGGTCATTGGCGTCACCGAGTTGACTTACGTAACGCGCGATATTGAAAACCAGACCTTCCGTACCTTCGAAGCTTATATGGTGGCGACGGTAGGCTACCTGGCCTTCTCTTTGTTGCTGATGGGGATGGGGGCGCTGCTGGCCCGTCGCTTTCAGCGCGCGTATGCGAGGTAATATGTATGTTTGATTTTTTCACGATTCTGCATGATAACGGCCTGTTGTTGCTGATGGGGCAATATCCTGATGGTCCGCTTGGCGGTGTGCTGTGTACCTTGCTGGTGTCGCTGCTGGCAGTGCTGTTCGCCTTCCCGGTCGGCGTGCTGTTGTGCCTCGCTCGCCTCTCTCCGTGGCGCTGGCTGAGCTGGCCGGTCACCTGCTGGATCTATCTGCTACGCGGTATTCCTCTGATGATGGTGGTGTTCTGGACCTATTTCTGCGTGCCGTTGCTGATTGGCCACAATATTAGCGGCTTCAGCACGATGCTGTGTACGCTGGTTATCTACGAGAGCACCTACATCGCTGAAATTGTGCGCGGCGGGATCCAGGCGCTGCCTTCAGGGCAATATGAAGCCTCCCGTGCGCTGGGAATGGGGCATGTGCGGGCTCTGCGCCTGGTGATTCTACCGCAGGCGTTGTACAACGCGCTGCCAAGTCTGGTCAGTCAACTGGTGTCGATTATCAAAGATAGTACCCTCGGCTACGTTATTAACGTTCCGGAGCTGACCTATGCGGCCAACCAGGTCAGTAATCAGCTGCTGACAAAACCGTTCCAGGTCTTTGCCATCGTAGCGCTGAGCTACTACATCATTAATTTTAGCCTGACGTGGCTGGCCAATCGCCTGGAGCTGCGTATTGCCAGCAGGAGGCAACGTGCACAGTCCGCTATGGGAAAGCCGGTCATGCCGCTGGTTCTCGACCCATCACCATCACAAACTCAATAAGGAGCAACCATGCGACCGATGATTCTGTTCAATCAGGTGAATAAATGGTACGGGGAATATCAGGCCCTGACCGACGTCAGCGCCGAAATAAAAAGCGGTGAAGTGGTGGTGGTGTGCGGTCCTTCCGGATCCGGCAAATCGACGTTAATCCGGACGGTCAACCGTCTTGAGCCCATCGAAAAAGGACAGATCCTGTTTGACGGCGTCGATATTCATGGCTCGAGCACCAGGCTGAACCAACTGCGTACGAGAATCGGCTTTGTCTTCCAGAGTTTCAATCTGTTTCCGCACGTTTCGGTGCTGGAAAATATCATGATGTCGCCAGTGAAAGTTCTCGGCGAGAAGCGTTCGGAAGCCCGACGTCATGCCGGGGAACTGCTGGAAAGGGTGGGACTATCGCACAAGGCCGACGTTTATCCGGCACAGCTTTCCGGCGGCCAGCAGCAGCGGGTGGCTATCGCCCGGGCGCTGGCGATGAAGCCGCCTGTCATGCTGTTTGACGAACCGACATCTGCACTCGACCCGGAGATGGTCGGCGAGGTGCTGAGCGTGATGCGCGGGCTGGCGCAGGAAGGGATGACCATGATGTGCGTGACTCATGAAATGAACTTTGCGCGTGACGTAGCCGATACGATCTGGTTTATGGATCAGGGACAAATACTGGAAAAGGCTGATCCGGATAAATTCTTCACCGCGCCACAACATCCGCGCGCGCGACGTTTCCTCAATGATCTACTGCTCCATTAGGCGTAAATTCACTAATCAAAGAACAGGTAGGAACTTTTCAGCCTTATAACGCCTGATGAATTTCATCGGGCGCTTTGTATTGTCGTGGCTGTTGTATTGTACATTTCTACTCTACCGACTTTCTTGCCTGTACTAGAGAACATCGGTAGGCATCCATTTTCGAGGTGCCGCAGATACAGATTCTCGACGGTCGTTCCGAAAGCATTCATCCGGGCTCAGGCATTCAAATGGATAAGGATCATTTACCGTTGCTGGAAGACCAAAATCCGGTACGACGAAGCGAGATACTTTCTGGCACTGGAAGAGTGAAAATCTCCCTTACTAATGCCGTAAAAAGCTTGTCGATTCACTTAGAATAAAACAACCCCTTATATCTTATTCTTTAAAATGGACATATTTGAAAAAATAGAGCATCTCCAATGGATACACCACACCAGCTCCCTCCAATAAGAACCTCGACTGAAACAATTGAATAACATAAAGGAAACCAATAAACCATTATTGACTTAAGCTCAGTGTGACATTGAAAATAAATAATCGACCTAAGGCTATGATATTCAATACATTTATTATAAGATTAAAATAAATCTTAGATTAATAATTAAAGCATTGAAAAAAGCAAAAATTGATACTATGGTTTATTATCACTTCAAAAAGGAGTTATTATGCTTGGTAATAAAGTAGCACTTATAACTGGCGCATCGAATGGGATAGGGCTTGAAATTGCTCGCAAATTTTCCCAAAACGGGTGGGATGTTATTGCTGTCGCAAGGAATGAAGAAAAATTATCTAAAGCAGTTGAGGATCTAAAACAATACGGCACAAAAATTATCCCCTATTCCATCGATCTCAGTAAGTATGAGCAGATAGAAACGCTTAAGCGAAAAACGGAACAAGATGGATTCGATATAGGAGCACTGGTTATCAATGCTGGCCAAGGACTCGGCGGTGCATTTATTGGTGGTACCGATTTGTCAAAAGAACTTGAGCTCATCCGACTCAATGTTGACTCATATGTTCATATGTCAAAAATATTTTTGCCTGATATGATCAAACGTGGCGGAGGGTATGTTCTGATGACATCATCAGTTTCTGGCACGCAGCCAATACCTTTTGAATCCATCTATGGTGCGACAAAAGCATTTGTGAATTCCTTCTTCTGGGCCATTCGCAATGAATTATCCGGCAAGGGCTTAAAAATGACTTTGTTGATGCCTGGTGCCACTGCCACTAATTTCTTCATTAATGCAGGTCAGTCCAACACTCGGGTAGGTGCACACCAGAATACGACTGCGGAACAAGTCGCTGAACGTGCATGGTATGCATTAATGAGTGAACATGAAGTTGCGTATGGGAGTGATAATGCAGAATTAGCGGCTGAAGTTTACAATCGACAAATGAGTGAGTCTCATAAAGCCCAGCGTGCTCGTCTAAATTCTGAACCTGGTTCAGCAGTAAAATAAAATAGTTAAATACGAGATAACCAGGATAGTTCTTGGTTATCTCGTATTTAATCGTTAAATTAATGCTTCATGTAGTGAACTTTCAATGTGCTTAAATGCCCTATTGCAAATATCCTCGTGGTAAAACATCTTGCCTGGAATGTCAGCTTTAGGAAAAGTAAAAGAGTGGACAGCCTCAGCATAATTGACGAACTCAAAATTTGCTTCAGCTGTTACCATTTATTTAAAAAATTCAATTACATGTAGAAGAGAAACAAAAGGATCACGAGCACCATTTAGCACGACAACTTTGGCGGAAGTCCTGCCTTTAACTATAGGTCGTGTTGTCGTTAACGTTCCATGTACACTGATACTGGTCTTAATTTCAGCGCCAATTCGCGCAAGTTCCAAAGCACAGTGTCCACCATAACAAAAGCCTACAACACCCACTTTCTCCCGTATCACGTGTTTATCACCAGCCAGAATATCAAGAACAATATTTAATCGATTAATCTCCTCAGGAGTATCTTTCAATTCTGTCATCATCGCAAAAGCTTCATCAGAGGCCAGACTAAAACCTCTATCATATAAATCGGCAACAAGGACGGTATACCCAATCTCGGCTATGCGTTTTCCATGATCAATATTTGATTCGGTAAGGCCCATCATATTGGGGCATAAAAGTACCCCGGACGAGACCCTGCATCAGAATGAATCAACAGCCCTGAGAAGATCTTATTACCCGAATACCAATTTACTGTATTCGTACTTAATGATTGCATTGTGTTTACCTGCTGCCACCGGTCTCAGTGAAGCATTCTTTATTTACGAATTCATAAATTCTTCAAATTTATCTTTCCAGTCAGGGTGCCACCTGGAAAGTGCTGGGCGATTTTGAATGATATCCTCATAGGCCCAGGTTATACGCTTTGCGTCTATTTCTGAGGTGACCGTTCCATCCGGGCAAATGATATAAAAGTCGCCCCGAGAGAAATGCTCGATAAAGTATTCAATCACTTGTTCAGCTTTCCATGTTCCTTTTGGCTGCTCATCGTGTTGTTCGTCCATTTCAGGGAAATTCATTGGAGTCCATGTATAACCAGGAACCAAAAGATGGGCAGTTATTTTATTTCCACATTCTTTAAACAAATCATGGGCCAATTGCTCTGTAACTATTTTCACCCCCGCTTTGGAAACATTATAGGCATTGTTCCCGGGCGGGGTAGTGATTCCCTGCTTCGAGCCAAGGTTTACGATTGCGCTTCGGCCGTCCATCTTAAGCATTTCCGGTACGAACAAGTGTTGCACGTTCAGTATTGATAATAAATTCCCTTCAAGTTGACTGCGCCAGTCATCTGGATCACCCCATGGACCGCTCCGGTGCGAAATAGCCGCATTATTAATAAGCAAGGCAATATCACCAAAGTCGTTTATAGCTGTGTCACGAAGGCGCGCAATATCTTCCAGGCTTGTCACATCACCTGTAACAAGACGTATCTCAGAATCAAGAGCATCAGCTAAGGACTTAAGATTCTTCTCGTCTCTATCGAAGAGGCAGAGATTCATACCGGCTTCAGATAAACGTTTTGCGGCTGCGGCACCAATACCTTTCGCCGCACCAGTGATAACCGCGGTACGGCCCTTTACGATAATTGAACTGTTCATTTTAGTCTCCTGGACAACTGTCAGTTGAACTCAACAATCTGATCTGAGGAGCCTGAATTTTACAGGAACCAGTAGTATCAAATTGAGTTAAAATAAACTATAAACGATAACAATCCAGGAACTATTTAACATTACAATATGCTCTGTTGAATTTTACTCAATTAAAACTCCGTAGTGTCAGCACCGTGATTTCTGATAGTTTACCAAGTCGCAGAGGAAAGCCGTTCCAGATACCCGTACCGTTACTGATATATAGCGACATCTGCCCAATATCATACAGGCCTGAAACGAATCCATTGTTGGCTGATGCTATAAACTTATCGAACCCATACACCATACCTCCATGGGTATGGCCAGACAACTGGAGCGACACACCAGCAGCGGCACTTTGTGGAGCATTATTCGGTCGGTGACTCATCAGAATGATTTTCCCGGAATTATCAATACCAGACAATGCTGCTGAGAGATCGGGAGGAGTGCCACCAAACTTAGCCGCAGCTTCATCGGTGATACCAGCCAGCACTAGCTTTACATCTTTTCGAGTAATAACAGTATGTTCATTATTTAGAAAATGCAGACCCAGCTTGGATAGCTCAGCAGTCCATTGGGCACCATCAAAGTAATATTCATGATTACCCGTGACGGCAAATACACCATCAGGGGCCTTTAGCATGGCAAGTGAGCTGACATCTGGCCGTCTGTCCTCAACCGTTCCGTCGATGATATCGCCGGTTATTAGGATCAAACTGGAGTCGAGAGCATTGGTTTTTTCTACCACCTGTCGCAGCCAGTCACCGGTTAAAAGACGACTGACGTGAATGTCCGTCAGTTGAGTGATGCGGTAGCCGTCAAATTCTTCAGGTAATCCCTGAATTCTCACCTCGACTTCCCGAATATCAGGTACTTTCACGGACTGATAAACACCGATACCTGCCAGTGACGATGCCAATACAGGCAGAAGATAAACAGGGATAAATAGGGGATACTTTTTTCTGGTGAGAAAAAATCTAATCAACTGCATCAGGTCTCTAATCACTAACAACATAAAGAAAATAACTATGAAACCAAATCCCCAGCCAATCATAATCATTAGAAATTCAGGGAGTTCTGGAGAGAACATGGTTCCAAAAAATAATCGACTGAGCAGGTGAAAATCCGCAACCATTGCCATGACAAAAAACAGCAAGCATCGTGATGATGCTGAGACTCTCAGTGGAAAGATAACCCTAATACCAATATAGATTGCGGGGATCAAAGTCCATAGATGAAACACTAATCAGACTCCTCATTTCACTTCAATCCACAATCGTTACTTGCAGTCATTCATCTTGATCTGAATCGTGGACATTATTGTTGAATTGAACTAAAAATAACACTTCTTAAATGCGAAGAAAGTTGAGTTTTTCTTAATAACATGATGAATAGTACTCAACGATAGTGAGATGAATGAATGCCGGTAAGACCAATAGCTAAACTTTCGCGCAGCGATCTGGCCGATCTGAATGCTTTCAGAACCGTAGAGAGGCTCAGAAGCTTCACGCAGGCAGCCGTGGAACTGGGTATTACGACCTCTGCCTTGAGCCATTCTGTCCGCAATCTTGAAACCCGGTTGGGTGTCAGGCTCCTCAACCGGACCAGTCGAACGGTTGCTCCCACGGATGCCGGAAGCAACTTGGCAAGACGACTTGAAATTGGGTTTAATGAAATTGGTGAGGCTCTTGATGAGATTAATCTGCTCAGAGACAGGCCCGTTGGCCGCTTGCGCATAAATGTTCTCGCAGACGGCGCTAGATTGATACTTTCCAAACTCTTACCTAAATTCCTACAAACCTATCCGGATGTGGAGGTCGAAGTCGCCGTTGATGACAAAATGGTTGATATCGTCTCGGCCGGATTTGATGCAGGCATCCGATTTGGCGGCACGGTTCCTGAGGATTTTGTGGCAGTCAAGCTGGGCCCGGAACTCAGATGGGTAGCAGTAGCTTCTCCGAGATATCTATATAGAAAACAAGCACCTGTTATACCCGAAGATTTAAAATCCCATAATTGTATCCAGATACGCACGGGTCAGGGTGTCATTTATCGCTGGGATTTCCACAAAGGCGATGAACACCGAAGCATTGAAGTTCCTGGGCAGGTATGTGTTAACGAAACGACGTTAGGTGTTGAGCTTGCGCTAAAGGACGTGGGTATTACCTATTGCCTTGAAGAGCGTGTTGCAGAGCATATCAAAACGGGGGAACTGCATATTGTGCTACCAGACTGGTCACCTATTGAACCCGCAATGCATTTGTATTACCCGGGGCATCGACAGGTACCCCAGGGACTAAAAGAGTTAATCGAAGTATTACGCTCAGCCTATCTCGATGTTGCATAAGAGAACCTTACAAG
>NZ_GL882808.1:11043-16112 GCF_000195655.1 Klebsiella sp. MS 92-3 | reverse complement strand
ACAGGGGGTTTTTTTCCCCCGCCGGATATGTGATTAATGAAGCCCTTCAATCCCTGCTTCAAGCAGCTTTATTTGCAAAATAGTCTGCTCTGGCTTCACTTCCTGCTCACGCCCGTTAACGACAGTTTCGTACAGCGCGGTATAGTAACGAGAGTAATCGCCTTGCACAGTTTTCACCTTTTCTTCATGGTAATCACCGTGACTATCAATGTAAGTCAGTACTCCATAATGCTCTGGTAAATCAACACCAAAGTCTTTATTTTCAGGCATATGGAAAAGCTTAAGATGCTCTTCCTGACGATCTTTAGTTGATTTGACGAACATCCCCTTTTTGCCATATACCACAAAACTCGGACGATCCTTGATTCTGAAATAGCTTGATTTCACAGATACCTTAAGCCTCTTGTACATCAAGTCGATATCAAAATAATCATTCATTCGACCGGGGCCAAGAAGCTGCCTGACATCAAAATGGACATTGTCAGGTTTTCCGAAGAGTGATATGACCTGATCCAGCGTATGACAGGCATGTCCGTAAAGATAGGAATGAGCTCGACTAAACGTGGTGGATGCTTCAGGCACTTCAGGGCGAAAATAATCATAATGCATTTCCAGTTCGATTAAATCACCCAATTTTCCGCTACGAATGACCTCCTGAACCGTCAAGAAATCGCTGTCAAAACGGCGGTTCTGATAGCACTGAACCATTACGCCTTTCTCTTTAGCAAGACGGAAAAGTTCGACAGCCTGCTCAGAGGTTTCAGTAAAAGGCTTTTCGACAACACAGTTTTTACCTTTATTGATAGCCTGTTTCGCCAGCTCATAATGGAATTCAGGAGGCGTTGTTATAATTACCGCCTGAATTTCATCATCGTTCAGCAGATCATCGATATTTGTAGTATAGCTGATACCGTCTATTTTGGGCCAACCAGTATTTTCAACAGGAGAGAAAATACGCTTAACGCTAATCAGATCTTTTAATTTAAGTGAAAAAGGCAGGTGATAGCGATTGGTGCTTTTTCCATTACCGATATAACCAATGGTGAGTTTACTGGACATGCGTATTCTCCTTTGTAACCTGTTTACTTACTGTCTCAAGTATTTCAGTTGCAATAATGCTATTTTCTAACATTTTAGCGGCTTTTTGAAAATCATCGGATTCAATGATCCGAATAAATTCTTTAAATTCAGGAATAAGGCGGTGCCCGTTCCACTGTTCAGATTCAACAAACGATCCGTCGTTAAATCTGATTTTATAACCTGTCAGGGTATTCACTGGTGATTCCAGAATAATACATCCCTTGTCGCCCTGAATCGTCGATACCGCAGGTGCCTGGCAATCTTTGGCACCAATACATACGGCTTTGAATGTTGGATAATTCAACACGAGTATGCCGCTGGTATCAACATTGTTCATAATGTTTGGCATATAATGATAAGAATCAGGACGCCCGAACATCCCCACAACCAGATGCAAGTTGTAAACATTAATATCCAGCATCGCGCCGCCACCTCGTGAAGGGTCAAACGCGGGGTGAATTATACCCTGCCTGAAGTCGTTATATCTCGATGAATATTGGCTGTAATTAAGAGAAACTAATTTTAGCTCGCCGAGTTGTTTCAGGTTTTTTCTGATTAACTGTACTGGATAGAGATAATGAATATTCATTGCCTCAAGAATGAAACATTTCTGCGCTTCAGCAATATTTTTTAATGCCAGTAATTCTGCTATAGACAAGACTATCGGTTTCTCAATAATAACATGCTTCCCAGCATTCAAAGCTTTCTGAGCAAATGAGAAATGAAGATGATTAGGTAGGGCAACATAGATGACATCTACATTACTTGCAAGCATGGCGTCATAATCAAAAAAGACTTCATCAAGCCCATAACGGTCTTTTAATTCTAACGTTTCATTTCTTGTTTGCTCTGTTCCCAGCACAGAAATATAATCAAAGCACAATTGGTCAATAACGGTAAGCAGATCTTTTACGATCATACCAGTACCCAGAATGCCTATTTTCATCTTTAGCTCCTCACTCAATATGTTATCTTTGTAGTAATATTTTCATCGTTCAATGAGGCACCGTTAGTGCTAATGACGTCTTTATACCAGTAGAAAGATTTCTTTTTATAACGTGCAAATGAACCTGAGCCATCGTTGTTACGATCAACATAAATCAGGCCATAACGTTTACTCAGTTGCGCTGTTGCTGCACTTACCAGATCAATACAGCCCCAGCAGGTGTAACCCATAACTGGCACACCATCTTTGATAGCTTCACCAATCTGAACAAGATGGTCATTCATGTAACTAATGCGATAGTCATCGTCAACAGTAAAACTGCCATCCTTAGTCTGTACTAACCGGTCTACGGCCCCAAGACCATTCTCAACAACAAATAATGGTTTCTGGTAACGATCATAAAAACGATTCAAAACGATACGCAACCCTCGCGGATCAATCTGCCATCCCCATTCACTAGCTTTCAGATAAGGATTGGGTACACCACCAAGCAAATTCCCCTCTCCAGCAGAGATAGATTTATCGGCTGTCTCACAGACGCTGACATAATAGCTAAATGAAACAAAATCAACGGTATTCAGTAATGCCTCTTCGTCACCAGGCATGAATTTGATATTTATATCATTTTCACGGAAGTAGCGTTTCATGTAGTTTGGGTATTTTCCTCTTACATGGACATCGCCAAAGAAATCATTCATATGTTCCGCTTCCATCACTGCAATCACATCTTCAGGTTTAGGGGAAAGCGGATACACAGGCATGCTGAGAATCATGCAGCCAAATTGAGCATCTGGAATAATAGCCTTACCTGCCTTGGTAGCCAGTGCACTGGCGATCAGTTCGTGATGTACTGCCTGATAGAGATCTTGCTTACTCAGTTCAGACATGGGAGTCATAATTCCGCCGCTCATCAGTGGATGATGAAGAACAGAGTTGATCTCGTTAAATGTCAACCAATATTTAACTTTATCTTTATAGCGATTAAATAACGTGGTTGCGTATGTTAAATACAATTCGACCAAGTTTCTAGATGCCCAACCATTATATTTTTTCGCCAAATTATAAGGTGTTTCATAATGAGAAATTGTGACTAAAGGCTGGATCCCATATTTCAAGCATTCATCAAATACACTGTCGTAAAACGCTAACCCTTGCTCATTCGCGATCTCATCGTCGCCATTGGGATAAATACGTGACCAGGCAATTGAAATACGAAAAACCTTGAATCCCATTTCAGCCAGAAGTTTAATATCATCCTTATAGCGATGATAGAAATCGATCCCTTCAAGCTTTAAATTATCTGGGGTTGGTGTTTCTGTCATTGGCCCCATAATACCCTTGGGCATGAGATCTTGAATACTCAGTCCTTTACCATCAACATTGTATGCACCTTCACACTGGTTGGCTGAAATCGCACCGCCCCAAAGAAAATCACTATTAAAAACCATTACATATTCTCCCATTAAGCCAGTGATAAAAGAGGTTGTCTTACATGAGCAATTTGCTCTGAATAAGTGTCTACTTTCTGATAATTCTCTGAGTTTGCAATAACCACAATCGTTGTTATGTCATAGCCAAGTGACTGAATCATCTCAATATCGAACTCGATCAACAGGTCACCTTCTTTTACCGTATCGCCATTATTTACAAATGAGGTAAATCCGTTGCCGTTAAGTTTTACGGTATCAATACCAATATGAATCAGTAATTCAATGCCAGTTTCAGAAGCCAGACCTATAGCATGTTTCGTCGGGAATATTGACAGTACAGTGCCATTGAAAGGGGCATATACGCGGCCTTCATCAGCAATGATACCAACACCTTTACCCAAGGCTTCTGTAGAAAACGTTAAATCATTTACCTTAGACAGCGGTACTATCTTACCCGTTACTGGTGAATTTAAAATCTGTCCATCGATTGTCTTGAAAGTTGAAACGATGCTTTGCGAATTTTCATTGTTTTTTCCTTTCAAGTCACTTGGCTCAATGTTTTTTTCATCAGCAGGGTCGTCAAAGCCAAGGATGAAGGTTAAAGCCATGGTCAAGAAAATCACCATAAGAGCGGCTGAACAAGCGAAGATAATATTGCTGTGGTTTTCCGGATTGATAAACATAGGTAATGCAACCAGAGAGGAAATACCGAATGCAAAGGATTTTAACTTTACCAGACAAATGAACAAGCCAGTGATACCTGATGCAATGCATGCCGCAATCATCGGTTTTTTCAACGGCAAATTGACCCCATACATGCACGGTTCGGTAAGACCTGAAAATATACAGGTAAAACCTGCCGCCAGAGATGTCTGTTTAAGTTTAGAATTACGGCTTTTGATCCCTACAGCAATACTCGCAGCACCCTGAGCCATATTTATAACCAGCATGATTGGCAGGATAAGTCCGTCACCCTGGCCTGATGCAAGAGAGCCAAGAACAATGGGTGTAAATGCCCAGTGCAGGCCAGTCATCACGATAAAAGGCATGAATGCAGCGAGCAACACCATCGTCAGAAGGTTCAAGTGCGACTGCATAAGTTCTACGCCTGAGGCTAAGCTGGTCGCTAAAAAAGTTCCTACAGGTCCAATTATGGTAAAGGCAATAGGGGCAGAAATCAGGATAATAAGCGCTGGGTTCAGAAATGTTTTTGTCATCGAGGGAGTAAAGCGATCAACAATTTTTCCGGTACAGGCAACGATCCAGGCAATCAGGATAGCGGGTATGATGGTTGAAGCGTACTGCGCTGACATCACAGGAATACCCAGGAACGTCACGTCAGTCGTTTTGGCTTCGTTCATCACCTCAATAAACTGAGGGTTTAACAGTACTGCCGTCACAACGGCTGCGAGTACCGGGTTGGCATTAAATCTTCTGGCTATTGCATAAGCAATAAAAATAGGCATGAAGTAAAAAGCAGAATGACTAATAATTGATAGAAAGCGTAATGTTGAGTTGTCTTGCCCGAGGAAGAAACTCATGATGATAACAATCATCTGGATAATCCCCGCGCCAATAAGTGCGGGGATTACTGGTGTCATTGACGAAGCAAT
>NZ_GL882808.1:2790-11033 GCF_000195655.1 Klebsiella sp. MS 92-3 | reverse complement strand
AGGAGAAAAAAAAAAAAAAAAAAAAAAAAACACTCATGAAAACCCCCCCCCCAAAAAGGGGGGGGGGGATTACTGGTGTCATTGACGAAGCAATAATTTCTATAGCACCAGTAATGACTCGTTTAACAATATTTCCTTTTTGCTCTTTTTTTACGCCTGACGAATGTTCTGAAACAGGCCCAATAATTTTTTGAATGGCGTTAAAAAAATTGACAACCTCTTTACCAATGATTAATTGATACTGCCCCCCCTGACGGACAATCCCTGTCACACCTGATATTGATTTTATTTTTTCATCATTAGCCAGACTTTCATTTTTAAGTTCAAACCGCAGACGGGTCATGCAGTTATATACGTTATCAATATTTTTGGCACCACCAACCTCATGAATAATTTTCTCGGCTATTTCATTATAATTCATATGCCAACTCCCTTGTAATAAGATAGGGTAAGTTCAGATCTATTCAGGATCCGGACAGGATAAAATAAGTTTATTGCTTAGCTATCAGATTTAATAAGTCTATTAATATGCACAACAAGATACATTGTTTCTTCTTCAGTCATTTCATGCTGATAACCATTAAAGATATAGCTCTTTATTTTTTCTGCGCAATGATATTCATTCGGATATTCACTACGTAGAACTTGATAAAAAGCACTATCTTTACTGGCATAGGTCTTATTTTCTTTAAGACGCTGCATGAAAAATCTAAGATGTGTAAGAAAACGATTGTAATCAAGTCCCTGATCATCAAAAATAATATTAAAATGATATTTTATTATGTTCAGAACATCCTGTATCAAGTGAGTAACCTTAACAGTTTCGTCGAACGTCCCCCCAGCTTCAGCATTGACTATGTGGAGTGCAATAAATGCCGCCTCGTCCTCAGGTAATCGAATCCCCGTCTTATGAAAAACCATATCGAGCGCAATCATACCAAGTTTATACTCATGATAATAAAATCGCTTAGTCTCCCATAGTAGTGGATTACTCAGAATGTGCCCTTTCTTACAGCGTTCAATAGCAAAACTGAGATGGTCAGTTAATGATACATAGATGTTGTCGCTAACCGACTTACCAAGTGAGCATTTAACATAGCTAATGATTTCGTCGGCAAGCGAGATATGCTCTAACGGTATCTCAGTAACTAATCTTCTAAATTTAGTCTGAGTCTCTTCATCAATAATAGAAAAGCATTTTTCAATCTTATCCGTCACGATATTATCGCCAACAGATACACCGAAGCCAAGACCTTTGCCAACAGCGATACATTCTTTTCCATTATCATCCAGGCAAATTACCTGATTATTATTAAGTATTTTGGCTACCTGCATTTATCACCTCGCATATAGAATCTGTATAATGCAGACATAAAAAAGACCAGATCGTTTTTGCACGTATACGTGAAAAACAAACCTGGTCATGCCGACGATTATGTGTCGTAACACCCATCTAGTCTGATTGTCTTTGACAGCAACTTTACGGTTTTCACTGCCTGTTGAATGTGACGAACGTCAAAAAAAATAAACACAAGTACGAATCAAATACTATTTTCACATCGATAGGATAAACATTAAATAGTTTGTTGATTTTTATTCAACGCCCCGTTTAACGTCATTAACGATTCCCAGTCTACTTAAAAATAGAACGAAGTTAAGCATCAATATAGATTCACACTGTAATGTTAACAAAAAACTACAACAATAATTATTATGTTGTTTTTCTCGTCATTCGTACTGATAAATACATTAAAATTAAACCGATAAAAGAAAAGCAAACTCCAACCCAACCAGTTGACACCCATGAGCCACCATAGGCAATAGCAAGCCCTCCAAAAGATGCCCCAAGCGCATTTGAAATATTGAACGCACTATGCGTCAATGATGAGGCCAGGGTTTGCGCATCTCCGGCGATATTCATCATATGCGCCTGAAGCGCAGGTACCAGGGCAAAGCCATTTCCGAGCATGAATATGGTAAATAAAACTGAACCTTTCCACTGTGCAAGTAACGCAAATAGTCCTAAAAATATTATATTCCAAACGATCATTCCATAAATTGCAGGAATCAGTGCTTTATCAGCTAATCTTCCTCCCACAATATTCCCGGTAACCATCCCCATCCCCCAAAGCACAAGTATCCAGGGAACGTGATTAAGAGAGAAACCGCTAACTTGAGTCAATGCTGGCGTTATAAAGCTATAAACGGCAAACATCCCGGCGAATCCCACTGACGCAACACCAAAGGCCATCAGTACCTGGGGACTTCGTAATGCACTCAGTTCCTTAAGAGGGGTGGCATTTTTATCTGGCGCAATCCCAGGAACAAATAGTGAGACCATTAATCCAGTCAGAACAATACCAAGACAAACGAATGTAAAGGACATGCGCCATCCCAGTTCTTGCCCAGCCCAAGTCACCAGGGGAACTCCGGCAACATTAGCTATACCTAATCCAAGCATGACATAGCCGATATACCTCGCTTTTTGGTTTTCCGGGACCATTGATGCAGCGACCAATGCTGCAACGCCATACCATGCCCCATGTGGGAGACCAGAAATAAAACGAGCAACCATAAGGGATGAATAGTTCCATGACAGGGCACTTAACGCATACCCTATGACAGCAATCACCAGTAATGTCATCAAAAGCACTTTACGAGGCCACCTGGCAGCAAGGACAGCAAGTGCAGGTGCTCCAATCACGACACCAGCTGCATAGGAGCTTATGTACGCACCTGCTGCGGGTACAGATACAGAGGTTCCTGCTGCCAGATCGGGTAAAAGACTCATGGGTGCAAATTCACCAGTTCCTATACATAATCCTCCACTGCCCAGTGCTAGCATTGCCAGTAACAAACCAGAGCTTGGTACTGTTTTTTCTTGATCCATACTTTTTGTCTGAGACAGCATTAGGCAAACATCTCCTGTTGTTCTGGGCATCGAAATCAGAGCAAACTGTCTAAACCTATGACGACATGCGTCATGTGAACATACAGATGGTTTATTTTTGATGCGCATGAGGGAATAATGTTGAGATAGATTTAACTATACATGAGTATATATGCAATAACGTTTAGATATTTCAGAAGCTCCATTGAATATAATTCATCATTAGCATTGAAAATTGAAAGTTAACTAAGTTCAGAAGCTTAGTGTAAGCCCATTTGCCAATTGTAACCTTTCCTGTATACCCAATCCGTTTGAATACCTGATTAATGCTCGCTTCGCTCATCGTTTTGCGGGGATCATTCCTCCCAGGAAACACCAGAGGATATTGCCCAGATATCACCTTGAGCTGCTGTACGATCTCTAGTGCTTGGGTAGAGAGGGGGACAAGGTGAGGCCGTTTCATCTTCATCGGTCGGCAGGAATTTCCCACACCGCTTTCTCAAGATCAAACTCACTCCAGAAAGCACCTCGAAGCTCGCCGGTACGAACTCCCGTAAGGATCAGCAGACGTGCTGCAAGAACAACTAACGGGCTCCCTGTGTAGCCTGCGAGAGCTTTAAAGAAGTCTGGTAACTCCTCAACAGTCAGGAAGGGATAATGCTTCGATTCATGCCCTGACATCGCGCTGGTTAGATCCGCTGCAGAATTGTATTCCGCACGACCGGTAACAATGGCGTAACGAAAGACTTCGCTGCAACGCTGGCGAACCTTCTTGGCCTTTTCTGTCGCGCCACGGCTTACCATTCGACGCAGCACATTAAGCAGAACCAGCGGTTTGATTACATTTACCGGCTGCTGGCCGATATAGGGGAAAATATCTTTATTGAATGCTTCGATGATATCGGAGGCATAACCTTCTGACCATCGGCTCACCTTCGTTCCGTGCCATTCAAGTGCCACTGCATGAAACGTATTATTGAGCTGCACATCCCGAACCAGCTTTTCTTATTTCTTGGCAAACGATGGATCGATACCCTCGGCCAGCTTTTTCTTAGCTTTATTGCGCAGTGCCCTCGCTTGTGCAAGGGAAACTGCCGGATAGACCCCAAAGGCCATACGCTTCTCTTTTCCATTGAAGCGATATTTCATCCGCCAGTATCGGGAACCAGAGGGAACAACTTCAAGATACAAACCAGCACCATCTGCCAGCTGATAGGCTTTCTCTCTGGGTTTAGCCGTGTCTACCTGTCTCGCATTAAGTTTCATTGGGGGCATCTCCCAGGACCGAACACAGAATGCCCCCACTTATGCCCCCAATAGGTGCTTGATTTCGGTTGAATCAAGTTGATAACGGAAGATAAGAACCGGGCTACAAAGCGCAGTATTCTTGGGTTTAATTGATTTCGGTTTACTTGGGAAGAGTTTGAAATGGTGCCGATAATAGGAGTCGAACCTACGACCTTCGCATTACGAATGCGCTGCTCTACCAACTGAGCTATATCGGCCCTGCAAGAGGTGTTCACGAGCGTGAATCACGAGGCAAAAGGTTAGAACTTAGCGGGCGATGCGTCAATAGCCAGTGGAATCAACTGCCTATTTTTGCATCGCCCGTTCTCATTTACGCACGAATGGTATCGTCGCCGAAACCAATCCACTTATAGGTGGTTAACGCTTCCAGCCCCATCGGGCCGCGAGCGTGCAGCTTCTGGGTGCTGACCGCCACCTCCGCGCCAAGGCCGAACTGGCCGCCGTCGGTGAAGCGCGTGGAGGCGTTCACGTAGACGGCGGAAGAGTCCACTTCATTGATAAAGCGGTTGGCGTTACGCAGGGTGCGGGTCAGGATAGCGTCGGAGTGCTGGGTGCCATGTTCGCGGATATGGGCGATAGCCTCATCCATATCGGCCACCACTTTGACGTTCAGATCCAGCGACAGATACTCGTCGTCATACTGCTCCGCTTTCACCGGCTCGACCTTCGCCGGGCCGTTCTGCAGCGCGGGCAGGGCGGAAGGGGCGGCGTGCAGAGTGACGCCGCTCTCGGCCATCTGCTTGCTTAACGCCGGCAGGAAGGTGTCGGCGATGTTGCGGTGCACCAGCAGCGTTTCCACGGTATTGCAGGTACTCGGCCGCTGGGTCTTGGCGTTGACGATGATCTTCAGCGCGGGGGCGATCTCGGCGGTTTCATCAACGAAGATATGGCACACGCCAATCCCGCCGGTGATCACCGGGATCGTTGACTGCTCGCGGCACAGCTTGTGCAGGCCCGCGCCGCCGCGGGGGATCAGCATATCGATGTATTTATCCATCTTCAGCATTTCGCCCACCAGCGCGCGATCCGGGCTCTCAATGGCCTGTACCGCGGCGGCCGGCAGACCGCACTCCTGCAGCGCCTGCTGGATCACCTTCACCGTGGCGGCGTTGGTGCGCCAGGTCTCTTTCCCGCCGCGCAGGATCGCTGCGTTGCCGGTTTTCAGACACAGGGAGGCGACGTCGACCGTCACGTTGGGACGCGCTTCATAAATCACGCCAATCACCCCCAGCGGGACGCGGCGACGTTCAATACGCAGACCGCTGTCCAGCAGCCCGCCGTCGATCACCTGGCCGACCGGATCGGCCAGATTGCACACCTGGCGCACATCGTTGGCGATGCCGCTCAGACGCGCCGGGGTCAGCGCGAGGCGATCAAGCATCGCTTCACTCAGGCCATTGGCGCGAGCTTCGGCTAAATCTTCCGCGTTGGCGCGCAGAATATCGTCGGTCTGCGCTTCCAGATAATCGGCGATCTTTTCCAGTACCTGGTTCTTTTCCCGGCTGGAGAGTAACGCCAGCTGCCAGGAGGCCGCTTTGGCGGCAATGCCCATTTGTTCCAGCATTTTCAGCTCCTTAACGGATGATCATATCATCGCGGTGGACGGCCACCGGGCCGTATTCGTAGCCCAGAATGGCATCGATTTGCTGCGAGTGCTGGCCGGCGATAAGGCGCAGCGCATCGCTGTTGTAGCGGCTGACGCCGTGAGCGATGTCGCGTCCTTCGCTATTGCGGATGCGGATCACTTCGCCGCGGGAGAAGTTGCCGCTGACGATTTTGATCCCTTTTGGCAATAGCGAGCTGCCTCTTTCGAGGATCGCCTGGGTCGCGCCCGCATCGACGGTGATTTCCCCCGCCGGCGGCGCGCCGAAGATCCAGCGCTTACGGTTCTCCAGCGGAGACTCCTGGGCGTGGAAGCAGGTACCTACCGGCAGGCCTGCCATGGCATGGCCGATAACGTCCGGACGGTTCCCGGCGGCGATGATGGTATCAATCCCCGCCCGGCAGGCGACGTCCGCGGCCTGCAGCTTGGTGCCCATGCCGCCGGTGCCGAGTCCGGAGACGCTATCGCCGGCGATGGCGCGCAGCGCGTCGTCGATGCCGTAAACGTCTTTAATCAGCTCCGCCTGCGGGTTGCTGCGCGGGTCGGCGGTGAACAGGCCTGGCTGGTCGGTTAACAGCAGCAGCTTATCCGCCCCGGCGAGGATCGCGGCCAGCGCGGAGAGATTGTCGTTATCGCCCACTTTGATTTCCGCGGTGGCGACGGCGTCGTTTTCGTTAATGACCGGGACGATGCTGTTATCCAGCAGCGCGCGCAGAGTGTCGCGGGCGTTGAGGAACCGTTCTCTGTCTTCCATGTCGGCGCGGGTCAGCAGCATCTGGCCAACGTGAATGCCATAGATAGAAAACAGCTGTTCCCACAGCTGGATCAGACGGCTTTGTCCCACCGCCGCCAGCAGCTGCTTGGAGGCGATGGTGGCGGGCAGTTCCGGGTAACCAAGGTGCTCGCGCCCGGCGGCAATGGCCCCGGAGGTCACGATGACAATACGGTGTCCCATGGCGTGCAACTGTGCGCACTGGCGCACAAGCTCGACGATATGGGCGCGGTTCAGGCGACGGGACCCGCCTGTTAAAACACTGGTGCCCAGTTTTACCACCAGCGTCTGGCTTTCACTCATGATTCTCTGCCGTTCAAAAGGAATATCGATATCGAGCTGATGTTGTAGCAGGAGTCGGCCCGCTTGCCAACCCCCGGGGCGGCGGGCGCGCCATTTTATTGCGCGGGATCGGGCATTCTGGAGAGGGAATGTGACAAAAATATGTCAGATACATTTAAATACCCTTTTTTATAAAAAGTTCCATCTTGTCATAAATATTTAATATCCCGGCGTTAAAAAACCTCCAGTTTTTGATGGGCGAGCGCCCGCAATTGAATAGCGCGTATAAATAAATCACCAGGACTGAATAATGAAAAAGAGTACTCTGGCATTAATGATGATGGGCTTTGTGGCTTCAACAGCGACGCAGGCAGCGGAAGTTTATAATAAGAACGCGAACAAGCTGGATGTGTACGGCAAGATCAAAGCCATGCACTATTTCAGCGACTATGACAGCAAGGATGGCGATCAGACCTACGTGCGTTTCGGTATTAAAGGCGAAACGCAGATTAACGACGACCTGACCGGCTATGGCCGTTGGGAATCTGAATTCTCCGGTAACAAAACCGAGAGCGACTCCAGCCAGAAAACCCGTCTGGCGTTCGCCGGCGTGAAGCTGAAGAACTACGGCTCCTTCGATTACGGTCGTAACCTTGGCGCCCTGTACGACGTGGAAGCCTGGACCGATATGTTCCCGGAATTCGGCGGCGATTCCTCTGCCCAGACCGATAACTTTATGACCAAGCGCGCCAGCGGCCTGGCGACCTACCGCAACACCGACTTCTTCGGTCTGGTGGATGGCCTGGATCTGACCCTGCAGTACCAGGGTAAAAACGAAGGCCGTGAAGCGAAGAAACAGAACGGCGACGGCGTCGGCACCTCGTTAAGCTATGATTTCGGCGGCAGCGACTTCGCCGTCAGCGCAGCCTACACCAGCTCCGACCGTACCAACGATCAGAACCTGCTGGCCCGCGGCCAGGGTTCGAAAGCGGAAGCCTGGGCGACCGGCCTGAAATATGACGCCAACAATATCTACCTGGCGACCATGTACTCTGAAACCCGCAAAATGACCCCGATCAGCGGCGGCTTTGCCAACAAAGCGCAGAACTTTGAAGCGGTGGCGCAGTATCAGTTCGACTTCGGTCTGCGTCCGTCCCTCGGCTATGTGCTGTCGAAAGGGAAGGATATCGAAGGGGTGGGGAGTGAGGATCTGGTTAACTACATTGACGTGGGCCTGACCTACTACTTCAACAAAAACATGAACGCCTTCGTGGATTACAAAATCAACCAGCTGAAAAGCGATAACAAACTCGGCATCAACGATGACGACATCGTCGCGCTGGGTATGACCTACCAGTTCTGATTAACCGCAGAACCACCCGCCGCGC
>NZ_GL882808.1:0-2671 GCF_000195655.1 Klebsiella sp. MS 92-3 | reverse complement strand
TTTTTTTTAGCGGCGATTCTTCGCCAGATGCAGGGTGTCGCTGTTCATGGTGATCTGCGCGTTATACTCCTTCGGCAGACGACGCGCCTGATAGAACGCCGATTCCCAGTAAGGGTTGTCCAGCGAAGAGCGCATCACGCCCTGGCTGCTCGAGGCGTGAAGGAAATTATGATCGGTATCGTAAAAGCCAACGTGCATCCCGGCCCGGGTGCGGAAGAACACCAGATCGCCGGGACGTAAATCCCGCTTATTGACCCGCACGCCCATGTGCAGCAGCTCGCGGGTGGTGATCCGCTCCATCGGCAGGGTAAAGCGATCCTTCAGCGTGCGCCAGACGAAACCCGAGCAGTCGACGCCGCTTTGTTCAGTACCGCCCCATTCATAGGGGGTTCCCTGCCAGGTGTGCATCTGATCATGCAGGGCCGCTACCACCGGGATCAGATCGTCCGATCCGCCGTCAATGGTCATATCCGCATGAGATTTTGTGTTCTTTGCCTGTTTCGGTGAGGAGGAGCATCCTGCCAACAACAAAAAAGGAATTAAAAAGAGAGCATGCGTCAGTTTTGGCTTCATATCGTTATTTTCGAAGTAGCAAGCAGACTGCTTTGTTTTATAGCCGATTAAAAACCACGGCTGAATAAGCCGAGGCCGCCTTTACGTTTATTTACGATTAAAAATAAACAACCTCGGGATGGAGCAGCCATAAAGGGCAGTTGTCACTTCGCAACGGTCTGTGCCAGGATGCTGACAGGAACATTTCACGAGGCATTCCATGACGCATTACGCCATCTCTAGCGAGACTTTGCCCGGCGCCGCTTTCGACGCGGGGTGGATGACGTCTGCGCCTCATCATCGCTTCGCCACGCTCTGCCCACCGCCTCCCCCTCCAGACCGGGTAGTTTTCGGCGCTTAACGCCGTCTTTAGCAGGCGCTTACCTGCCGGTATGACGCTTGATACCTTGTGTTTGACGTTCTGGAGCATGCTATGCACGTTCGCTATTCTCTGCTCGCCTCGCAGGCGACAACGGCCCTTTTTGTGCTGCTGTGGGGCGGCGCGGCCATCTTCACCCGCTGGGGACTGGATAACGCCTCGCCGATGGCGCTGCTGGTCTTTCGTTTTCTGGTTGCCCTGGTCGCGCTGGCGCCGCTGGCTATCGTCCGTCGGCGCTGGCTGCCCGCGCCGGGCACCCGCCTGCAAACAGCGGCCACCGGTCTGATGCTGATTGGCGGCTATTCGGTCTGTTACTTCGAGGCGATGGCCAACGGCGTGACGCCGGGACTTATCGCCACCATCATGGGGATCCAGCCCATCCTTACGCTTTGCGTGGTGGAGCGCCGCCTGCAGGGGCGGCGGCTGTCAGGACTGCTGCTTGCCCTGGCGGGGCTGGTGCTGCTGGTGTGGCGCAGCCTGGCGGCCTCGCCGATGGCGACGGCGACGGCGGGGATCCTGTTTGCGCTGGCGGCGCTGTTGCTGATGACCTTTGGCGCGCTGTGGCAAAAGCGCAGCCGTCAGGCGCCGGCGGATGTCCTGCCGCTGCAGTATGCCGTTAGTCTGGGGCTGTGCCTGCTGATTGCCCCGGTCAGCGGCTTCCGGTTTACCGTTAACGCCGGGTTGATTATTCCGGTGCTGTTTCTCGGGCTGCTGATTTCGGTGGTCGCCCAGCTGCTGCTGTACCGTCTGCTGAGCGCGGGAAATATCGTCAATGTCACCAGCCTCTTTTATCTGGTGCCAGCGATCACGGCGCTGCTGGATTATCTGCTGCTGGGCAACCGGCTGTCGGCGGCGGCGATGGTCGGTATGATGGCGATCGTCGGCGGGATCGTGCTGGTATTCCGCACCGCGAAGGTCCGCGCCGGCTGATGGCGAGCCGGGCGCTGCGGCGTCCGGTTCATTTTCCTGTCATCTTTTTTACGCATGCTCCCGGCAGCTTATTTTGACCAGTAAGGGAAAGTACCATGGGCAACACGCTGACGATTTTTGATCTCGATAACACCCTGATACAGGGCGATAGCAGTACGGTCTGGAGCCAGTTTATGGTTCGCGAAGGGCTGGCGACGCAGAAGGGGTATCTTGCCCGCGAGGCACGGCTAATGGCGGATTATGACCGAGGAGAGATGAATATCGCCGATTATGTGGCCCTGATCCAGGCGCCGCTGGCCGGAATACCGAAGTCGGACGTTGACGCGCTGGTGGCCCGCTGCGTGCGCGAGGCGATCCTGCCCCGGGTCTATCCGCAGGCGTGGGAGCTCATTCGTCGTCTGCGGGCCGAGGGAGAGCAGATGCTGATTATCTCCGCCTCGGTTAGCCTGCTGGTGCAGGCGGTGGCCGCCGCGCTGGAGATCGATCAGGCGCTGGGTATTGACGTGGCGATGGTCGACGGCGGCTACAGCGGTGAAATCACCGGGATCCCCAGCTATCAGCAGGGGAAGGTGGCGCGTCTGGCGCAGTGGCGCGAGGCGCATCCGCAGTATGACGGCGAGGTGACGTTCTATACCGATTCCATTAACGATCTGCCGCTGTGCCTGCATGCGGATCGCGTGCGGCTGGTCAATCCCTGTCCGCAGCTGCAGGCGGCCGGTGCCGGATACGGCTGGCCGGTGCTGAGCTGGCGGCTGGAATAGCGGAGCGGATAAATGTTTGCCGGGCCTACAGACAGTCGGAGCCGGACGA
>NZ_GL882807.1:1971-3314 GCF_000195655.1 Klebsiella sp. MS 92-3 | reverse complement strand
TTCCGCTTTTCTCCCTGTGGTCGAAAAACGGGGGGAGAAACCCTGTATTCAACCTCCTGCATCGCGACGGGTAGTGCCGTGCCTTCACTTTAGCCCGGCTGCTGCAGATGCAAGGGTTCGCTGACGCCGCCATCCTCGCCCGGTCGCAGTTTTTTTTTGATGCTCGCCGTTCTTCCCGTCGTTTTCTCGCTCAGGTTTCGCTCGAAAACCGTCCAGACCCGCTTCGCGCTTTATCTGCGCTGCGGCCTCCGGTGTCGCCCCTGCATCTTCCGCTTTCCGCCGGGCTGACGTGTCGGCACGGCACAACCCGGTGCCGCAGTCCATGTGATTACGGAGGTTTTACCATGCAGTATGTGACAACACGCCCCGTCCTGAATGTTGAAGAGTGTGACCGCCTGTCTTTTATGCCCTACCTGTTCGGCACGGATTTCATGCTCGCAGAATTGCAGGTGTATGCGCTGGCGAAACAATGGATGCCTGAATACAGCAGTGAGTTCTGGCATTTCATCCGGCTGCCAGAGGGCGGCGGTTACATGATGCCGGATTGTGGCCGGGTTCATCTGGTCAACAGTGAAAACTGGTTTGATCGCCCGGTCAGCGCCGACGCGGCGGGCATTATTCTGACCAGCCTGGCGATCAATCGCCGTCTGGCGGCCCATCATGACAGCAGTAACCCGGCACTGACCCGCCTTTATATGCTGCGTGATGCCCAGCTCTGGAATCACATTACCCTTCACCCGGAATGCAACGCCATTTACGCCGCGCTGGACTGATTAACGACCGGGGCGGCCATGCCGCCCCGCCGGGAGACGAAAAAATGAATTCATCCATCACCACTCCGGCCATCTACGTGGGCACGTATCACCAGTACAACAGCGGCAGTATTTTTGGCAAATGGTTTGATTTAACCGATTTCGACGACGAAGACGAATTTTATGACGCCTGCCGGGCGTTGCATGCCGCCGAGGATGACCCCGAGTTTATGTTTCAGGACTGGGAAGGGATCCCGTCTCAGTTTGCCTCTGAATCCTCTGTTAAGTGGGCGTTTATCGAGGCATTCCGGCAGGCGCAGGACGAAGGACGCGCCGCCGCGTTTGTGGCCTGGGCGGAATATACCGGCGAGTGCGACTATGACGCCTTTGATGATGCGTATTGTGGCGAGGCTGAAAGCGAGGAGGATTTTGCTTATGGCTTTGTGGAGGATCACGGCCTGTTAAACGAGGTGCCTGAATCCCTGCGCGTCTATTTCGATTATGAGGCTTACGCGCGGGATCTGTTCAGCAGCGGCTATGTCTTCCATGAAGGCTATGTATTCAGCAACTGATTACTATCCGGCGGGGGGG
>NZ_GL882807.1:1426-1853 GCF_000195655.1 Klebsiella sp. MS 92-3 | reverse complement strand
CCCCGCCGGTTAAGGAGAAAGCACATGAAACTTGCACCACAAAGCGGCGATATCCTGCGACAGTACAAAGCCCTGATTAATGCCCGCCGCCGCGATGCCGGGCAGGGGGGAACCTCTGCCGCTTCCGGCAGCGCGAAAACCCTGGCAGGCTGCGCCTGCCGGAGAGAGACGTCGCCGCGCCTCCGGCGCCACGCACTCTCCTCTTCGTTGTCAGTCGCTGTTGCCCGGGAATACGCGTATTATCAGGGATATCTTCCTGTAAAGCAGACCGGTGATGCATATGTCAAAGTGGAATATCGCAGCTTTTCCAAAAGAGAAGCAGGACAAAGTAGCCGTCGATAAGGTGGCCGCTGCCGTTGCCTGGCAGGAAAGGATGAACAAGCCTGTTGTGCCTGAGCTTGTTGAACGGGAACAGCCTGAACACCTG
>NZ_GL882807.1:936-1416 GCF_000195655.1 Klebsiella sp. MS 92-3 | reverse complement strand
GGGGTGAGGCGGTTCGCCACACCTGCGGCGCTGCGTACTGGCCTCACCTCAACAGGTCGCCAGTTAAGGATTAAGAGCGTAATATCTGCGTACCTTTTCTTCTTTTGCTGAATTTGCGTATGTCGCAGTGGAATATTGCCTCTTTTTCAAAGGAGGAGCAGGACAAAGTTGCCGTCGATAAGGTGGCTGCTGATGTTGCCTGGCAGGAGCGCATGAACAAGCCCGTCATGCCGGAACTTGTTGAACGGGAACAGCCTGAACACCTGCGCGAATATTTCCATGAACGGTTCCGCGTACATCGACTGAACAGTCAGCAGCTGCCGCGCGCAAATGCGCCCGAATATAATAAACCCGGAGATGAGCAGCAGAAGTGATTCTTATCGTCAGTGTGTCCAGGGAGGAAATTTTATGCGTATGTCTCTGATGTTTGCAGCTGTGACGCTTTTAACCGGTATTAACCTGTTTTTTATTCCGTTTCAG
>NZ_GL882807.1:296-926 GCF_000195655.1 Klebsiella sp. MS 92-3 | reverse complement strand
GAACAGTCAGCAGCTGCCGCGCGCAAATGCACCCGAATATAATAAACCGGGCGATGATCAGCAGAATTGATTTTCTTACTCAGTGTGTCCAGGGAGGGTAATCTGTGCGTATGTCTCTGATGTTTGCTGCCGTGACGCTTTTAACAGGTATTAACCTGTTTTTTATTCCGTTTCAGCCTGTTCCGGCTCTGTGGGGGGCTATCCTGGCCGTTGCTTTTGTTCTGATTAATGTCGTGGCGGATAAGCTGCGCCTCTGGAGTGGTATTGCGTGGATTATCGTTGCCGGCATCATCATAACGCTGATGCTGAAGGGGAAAGAGCCGGGTGACGAATTTCGTGTCCTGATCACCGTTTTCGCTTTCCTGGCTTCAATCTGGTATAGCGTTGCGCAGTTCAGGAAGGAAAATAAGCTCCGTTCCTGACGCCCCGTCTGGTATGCCGCCGGTTTATCATGGCTTCTTTCCGGCGGCATGAAAAACATATTCTCTCCAGCCTGCATCTTTACGTTTCCGGCTTGCTCCCTGCTGTCTGTCTGCTTTCTCTTCTTCTTCCTGCTGTGATGTCTCTTTTTAACCCTTAAAGGCTTTAAAAGCACACCCGCACTGGACACCTTCGGCTCCCGGCCAGCTG
>NZ_GL882807.1:0-286 GCF_000195655.1 Klebsiella sp. MS 92-3 | reverse complement strand
AACGCTGATGCTGAAGGGGAAAGAGCCGGGCGACGAATTACGCGGGTTGATCACCGTTTTTGCTTTCCTGGCTTCGGCCTGGTACTGCGTTGTTCAGTACAGAAAAGAGAAGGGCGAATCTCAGTCCTGACCTGACCAGACCAGACCAGACCAGACCAGACCAGATCAGATCAGACCAAACCTGACCGGTACTCTCCATCTTGCTGCTGCTCTTCCTCCGCCTGACTTTCTTTTCACACAATCTGCCCCGGGGCCACCTTCGGCCCCCCCCCCCCCCCCCCCCCCC
>NZ_GL882806.1:106028-134925 GCF_000195655.1 Klebsiella sp. MS 92-3 | reverse complement strand
GAGCAGGAGCAGGAGCAGGAGCAGGAGCAGCAGATTGGTCTTTTATCGATATGTCGCTTCGCAGAGCTTCTGTGTGGTCAGGGTTGTAGTTAAGCTGCTTTTGAAGATTTACCCAAGAGTATGCCTTTCCAAGTTTAGATGCCTTGAAAGCTATATCGCGGTAGGAGAATGAGAACCCGTTCATTTTCCCGGTTGAAGCGACATTCGCCGTCCAGCCGACTTCTGCTTCTTCCAGTCGTTTTGTGAAAGTTAGAAGGTCCGGCTTATCAGATAAACTTTTATCAAGTATCTGCTGCAGAGCTTCTTTGGGGGAGGGAAGGCCAGTCCGTTCTGAAAGCATCTGTTCATTGCGGGAAACCTTTCTTCGCTTCGGTTGCTTTGGTGTAATGGAAGGTGCTGTCTTGGTCACTGTCAGACCGTGAGCGATTTCGAGTTCACTAATGATCCGGGTGCTGATGAGGTTTTCGTTTCTGCCAAGGTATAGCTTTCCAGCATAGAGGTCTATCCTGCTTGCAATGATATGTATGTGCTGGCCGGCAGAATCGTCATGTAGAACATAGCAGCGGAGATGGGTCTCATTGAACCCCATCTTCTTCATATAGTCGTCAGCTATCATTGCCCATTGGTCATTCGATAATGATTCACCATCAGGTAAGCGAAGCGAGTTATGCCAAACAGCCTTCTGAACATCTGAGCGAAGCTGTTTTGTGCCATTGAATTCGGAAATCAGTTCAAGAGCAGAGCCACTTAACATGTTCCCGCCAATTACGACTGGATCGCTTTTATGATGTGAACCTGGCTTCAATGCATATTGGACCACACCAGCAAAGTTCTTACCCCTCTTGATCTTCCGCATACCCTTCACGAGGGGCACTCCAAAAATCTGTTCTTAACAAGTTGTGACGAAGCTCTTCCAGTTGTCGCTTCACAGCGAAAAGCTCTGTATGAGTAAGGTGACTATCTTTGCTCTTACCATCTATGTGGGCCGCAATGCGATTTAGCTTTTGCGATATGTCAGATAATGCTTTCCAGGCCTCAGTATTAATCGCTGGAATAACAGGAGGTAACTTTTGAAGGGAAGCCATACGAAGCCATTCTCCTTTCGAATAATGCTCCCTCAATGTATTAAGCTTGGCCAATTCAGCATTGTTAAGACGAACACTAACACAATGAATACGTAATTCCTGTGGTAGTAAGTTACACTTTGAGGTTGAATGTTTTGCATACTTAGTGTTCAAAAACTGCGATTTTTTATTTGCCATATAAACTCCTTTTATATGTCATACTTTTAAAGTAATTAACTAACTTTATCTATTGTTATAGTAAATAATCATTATTTTTCAATGTTAAGCGCGATTTAATATGTTTGATTCGCCTATTAAATAAGAATAGGCGACCAAATAAAAAAAGAGGTTAATTACTAAATATGATAAATCTAAATAATAAAAATGGAGATGAATATCTAAATAAGCTGTAAATATTAGTTTATTCATTAGAAAACAAGGGCCAAAAGGCCCATGTAAAATTAGTTCCATTCAAAGTGGAATACATATCCATTTAATGTTAAAAAAGTTAGAACCAATATTAAAGTTATGATCCCACCATTACCAATAGCTTGAATACGGAATAAATTAGTTATTTTAAGACTTATAAACCAAAATCCAGACATGTTTTTGTTAGCTAAGGAGTATGATAATTCTCTGAATGCGGCGAAGATTATCAATATTATTGATGCACCAATCAAGATACTCGAAGATATCAACGACAAAGAAAGGTTTTTGCCATATTCGTTTAATCCGTTCCAAAAACCTGAAACTGATACGGCTTGTTTCGATAAGTCTATAATTTCTTGTGGAACATTTATATTCAAATATTCATTTAATAAAAAAACAGAACCTCCAGCTAAGACTATGAAAAAAAATCTGACAACATCTGTCGTTTCAATCTCTTCCCTAAGAACCAAAGCTATAATCCCAATTATTGATAATACAGGAGAGAATAAAGCACCTGTTTTTAAAATGGGATATATTTCTTGATAATGGGTGAAGAATGACCAGATAACAAATCCTATTCCTACAGTTAAAATGGCCGCTCCCGCCATAAAAGCACCTGCATCACCATCACCATTAGAATTTTGCTTTGTATAATGATTGTTAATGGTTCGATTATTTATGACTTGAGTATTCTGAACATTAAATCCACCACTATTGCTTTGGCTGACATTAGTATTTTCGGTATTGTTTTTGATATTAAAATCCGCAAATTTTCCCATTTTTTATTCCAATCCAAACGAAGAAGTAATAATTTTACATCGATTGATTTGTAGATCATAGAAGTTTCGTATTGGCATACGAAAGTTATCTTTCCATGTGGCAATTAATTACATCCTAATTAAAAGAGTAATTCGAAAGTTAAGATCCCAGGTTTTAAATCATTCTTTTTCAATCATAGAGCAGAAAAAGCAAGGCAACTTAGAGAAGCGGAGCATCTCTGAGTTAGCTCTTGCTTGTGTCTATTGACAATTTAAATGTTTAGGTTATTTATAAACAAAAAGGAGAAAATATAATGATTGATGTTAATCTATATAATGAGTCAGTTACTCAGTTAGGTGTTTTATTAGATGCCAAAAAAGTTGTTGATCGAAAGAATAATGGAGCACTTACTGCATACTATATTCTGGAGGTTAGATATCCAAGTGGAATATCATATGAACATTATTTCTATCCAGATGATAAAATTCTTACACTTATCGGTAAGGATATAGTATTTGATCGCATTGACTATAATCAAGAAAAAATAATAACACATATTTATTAGTTAAAATATGTGTTATTAGAATTAAGGAACGGAAGGCTTTAATTGAGATTTAATTATGTGTTTCTCAATGCTGGTATTAATAAGCTTTTTTACATCATGTTTTTTATTAAGTTTTGAGCTGGAAACTAATGAGTTTGCAATGTCATTTTTGGCTAACAATGCATGATGTGACTGAAGTTGAGATGAATTATTTAGAACACATAAAGAGTAAAATTGAAATTTTGAATCTCGCAATTTTTCTTTAAAGTCTTCAATTACCTCTGCATTTCCTAAAATATTTAGTAGCTCATTTACCGCATCGTCAAATGAAGAAAATGTATCAATACATATACCATTAACTACATCAATGATAAAATATATAATTCCATCATGTGAAGGAGAATTGCCATCAATGTCTGTTAAAAATACTTCTACTATAATGTAATACGAATTAACTGGATTCATTTATGACCTCTAAACTATGTTAATTTATATTCTTTGCTTTTGTGCAAGTTTTTTATAATAAACACCAAGTGCTGTTAATCTGCATCCTGTAGAATTCATAGCTGCGAAATACATATGTTCCGCATCTACAGGTTCAACTAAACCGTGTCTATTACATGCCTGCAATTGCTTAAATGTATTTATATTATTTTCATCAGGTATGTTAGATTCAGGTTCAAAGCTAGGATTCAAGTTGAAAACAGATGAGTCTTCTTTGAACCAGACTGGTAACATTCTTAGGGTGTCTAAGGAAATCCGTGGACCTGTTTCCCTTAAGATGACAAACCTAGAAACATTAGTTTTAAATACAGGTCGTTGCTCCCACTCACCCAAAGCTTGGTCAACAAAGCTGTATAAACTCCCCGGAGTAACATATCCTAATATATTAGCCCCCGCACCGTACAAGGCTTCTAACATTAATGTAGTAAATATACCATGGCCATTTTCCTCCATGGCAAACTCATCTCTTTGACATGCGGTTAAAATTGTGCTTCCATCTGAAATTAGAGATTCACCACCTCTTAAATTCCTGATTTGTCCGGCAGCACCTGATTGACAGCAGTCAAGTATTATAATTTTATTTCGTATTTTATCTGCATTATTTGCCCAATTTAATATATCACTTATCCTCACTCCATTATTTTTACTTTGATTATAATCAAAAGGTAGAATGACTCCTTCATCTATATTTTGATCAAAGTATCCATGTCCTGCAAAAAATAATAGAGCAATATCGGCATCGCCGTTAAATAGCATCTGAATTTCTTTTTCAAGTAATTCGCGTGTTACCGGTTTCGCTGGGGAGTTTATTAACTTTTTTGCACCAAAATTTGGTCTTCCATCAGAGTGTCGGCTTAACACTTCTGACATAGATATGGCATCATCTTCGCATCCTTTGAGATCTTGAATGCTTTCATATTCGTTTATACCAATGAATAGAGCTTTTCTCATAGGTGCCTCATGATAATTCTCTTATAGCAGCGACAATGCTATCAGCATTCCACTTAACGATTCTATCTGCAGCATTTTTTACTACAGTAGAAGTTCTTTCAGAACCCCATGGTTCTATTGCTATAATAGGTTTTCCATATTCTTTAGCTATTCTTATTTCTGCATCTATCCATTTACTATAAGTAGCATAAACGCCAGCTAAAATGAGAACGACACTGCTCGGTGACATTTGACTCTTAATTGCTGAGTAAAGCGCAATGTCACCTTGTGCCCCTATTATAGGATCTATTCTTGGCACAGAGTAATTTTTAAAATAAAAATACCCTCTATTATGAAGAATGTTCAATAGTCGGTCATAACTATCAGTATACTTCCATGAATGGCTAATAAAAAGATTATAAGTTTTCATATTATCATTACCTATTTTTTAGACGGTTCTAATAAATATCCAGAAACGGCTTTGTCTCCTGATCCAAATGATTTTAATCTGAAACGAAGTGTTCCATTTTTAGATGTCGGCCATTGGGCATGTAGATTAGTATCCACACAAATTTCGTTTCTTCCTGAAGATAGTTTCGTTGCTCTAAATACACATTCACCAAATGCTTTAACTTGTCTTTCCTTTGGAAGTCCAACTAAAGAAACTATTGCTTTACTGATCCCCATTCCCACCCCTAGATCAATTTCTGGCAATCTATATCTTTCAAATATAATACGGTTAAGTAAAGGTCTTAATTCACCGATAATATCATTTGCAGCCCTGCGAGCCCTATACATAGCATCAGTTTTGTCTTCCTCATCGACTAAAAAAAATGCCAAGATACCATCTCCTAAATATTCTGTAGTTTTCCCATCATGGAATGAAACAACTTTTGCTAAAGATGGCAATAAAGCTGACGTTTCGTAAAATACTCGTTGTAAGTCTGAAATATCCGCTTTCTTTGGTGAAATTGCTTGTAACAAATGATTGGTCGAGTCTCTCATATCTGCGACTAATGCTATGAACTCACCAATAATGGTTTGACCCTCATAAATAGGTGGAAGACCAGGCATCAGAGATTCGTTAATAGCAAAATCTCGGCTATCTTGAGCATGGCTTTTCCTCATTTCAAGGGCTATTTTATAACCACCATTTCTCCAATGGGCTTCCGCTTGATCAAGCGAGCTATTAATTATTTGTTCTATTGCGGCTTTTTGTTCGTTATTCATATTTAGATCTTAATGAAATTATTTATTAAATAAATGGCTGTACTTAGTAGTAGCCAAAAAGACATAAGTTTAGTAGATCTAGAATAATATCCTAACTTAATTTCTCTAATATATGTTATTTTCATTTTCTCATATGTTAATTCTTTAAGGATTCCATTCTGGTCAGGTAAATTGCTAACTACCTCATCTACTGTAAGATTAGATGTTACTTTTATTTTAAAACCAAAATTTTCCGTTTCAATCTTGAAAATACCTTTGCCATAAAATAATCCGCTTGGTTTAGCTCCATGCATGTGTTTGTTAGGATCTGAGATACTTGTTAAAGCCAGAAAAAGATATACTACAGATAATAGCCAACTTACACATATTGAAATCAAGCATAATTTATAAATTGCATTTGCAGACCATATTGTCATCACGGTGCTATTCAATGTTTGTAATACAGTGATAGGCATAAATGCAATTACAAAGAGGAACCCAATTTTTACATCAATAGCTTTAATTGTTGCTTGTGTGTCGTTCAAGGACTGATATAGAAAATTAATTTTATCTTCCACAATAGTTTCCAGAGGTCATTTTTTCTTCAATGATATGATAAACCCTCACGTTGAACAAGGGGTTAGATAGTGTTCGAAAGTTAAAACGCATATAACAATAGGGAATAAATAGGGAAGACATATTCCTTAAGGGTATATTAATATTCATACAACCCATTTGACTTTGCCAAAAAATGGTACTTTACCCTATGTTAAAGAAAAACATTTCGTATGCACCTATAGAGTTGCATCTTTCAGTGTTTTTTATCGTTTATGATCAATAGATTGTGTTAGATCTCACAAACATAGTTATTGCAGACTACTAGAATTGGTGCATACAGTTAGGCTATCGACTTTTCTATGCAGGACACTGCTGGTTTGGTAACCTAAGGTGAAGATTTTTTCATAGCTTTCCTATACCGATGAACGACGTTTAGGTGGGTTTTGCTAAGGATTTTGACAGTAACCAAACAAGATCCTGAACGATGGACTATGTGATTCACCATGATGAGAAGTAACGATCTTAACTCTTTTCAATTGACTGCTTTAAGTAGACTTTTTTCCGCTTCCGTCTTCAGCGAGATAGCGAAAAAAGGGCAGTCTCCTATGTTTGCTCGCTCTCTCCGAGAGACCGAGCTTTTCGACCATGCAGATACACTTGGGATTACCGTTGGTGAAGCCTTCAATGAGGCATTTGCCTTACTCAGACAAACAGGCTTGCGGAATGAGTATGTTTATCGTTCTGCACTCACACACAATCTTTTGCTTGGGAAACATTCATTAAGAACTGCCTGTATGCTTAATGAATTCAGAATCGGCTCTTGCAAAGCTGATCTCATCATTCTGAACGGAACTGGAACGGTTTACGAAATAAAATCCGAAAGGGATTCCTTAAGCCGTCTACATAACCAAATAACAAACTACCGTAAAGCATTTGGGAAAATCTATGTGATAGCAGGTTCAGAACATATAGATGATGTGCTGAAAACAACTGAATCTACCATTGGGGTATTGAGTTTAACCCGATGGAATCGAATTTCTACCATTAGAGAAGCTGAAGAAGTCTTAGACTTTTTATGCCCTGTAACAATCTTTGAGTCATTAAGAATTAATGAAGCGAAAATTATTGCTTCCGAGTTAGGTATAAAAATCCCCGACTTACCGAATACCCAAATGCATGGTTTCTTAAAAGAAGAATTTAGTGGTCTACCACCTGTTTCTGTATATAATTTAATGCTAAAAACTTTAAAGAAAAGCAGAAGTTTACTTTCTTTAAGAGAGTTGATTCTTAACTTACCAAAGTCTTTACAACCAGCGGCACTTTCTGTTCAGCTTCGCTCTAAGGATCATGAGCGATTAATTAATACTATGCAGCTTCCTCTTAATGAGGCATTGTTATGGGAGTAACAAACTATGTATTACCCTTATTTTCGTGGGAAACAATTTGAACTGTTAGCTATTAGAGACACTGCTAATGTAATGGCTGAGGCAGGTTTTACTCCAATTATAGAGCCTGTGAGAGAGGCTCTCAATGGCCTTGAGCGAACACTGAAAACAATAAAAGAAAATGATGGTAAAGCTATTGTCATCATTAATCCGGCATGTGGTGATCACTCTTCCGATGGACAAAGTATAGCTCAATTATTAAAAAATGAATTTAGTAATTATAAAAATATTTCTGTAGGAATACTTCTGGATAAGAGTATGACTATTGTTAAGGTTGATAATCTCCTTCATTCAGATCTCGTTCATGAAGTCACCTTTATCCATGCTGGGTTTGATGAGCCAAAAGCTTTACATGAAAGATTTGGGGATGGATACAAACATGTATTTATTTCAAACTATTGTTCTAAAGCTTATCGAAAACATTTTTCGGGTTCAGAAAGAATTTTAATTAAAGATGGCTTTGAAAAAAGACGAAATGCTGACCATCCCGATTCTGAGTTCTTTTCAGATCTTCATCTTAACTATGAAGAAGAGGGTATGAATGGTTTTGGTGATTTTTTAATTGTTGGTGATGAATTTAGTGAGTCCGGTGGCCCTGCATATGCTGTTGCTATTCATCTAACTTACATTAATACTAAGCATGAAGATGAAATGTATATCTATCATTTTGTTTCGACAACACGTGATACACCGACAGATCCAGCAGGTAAGTTCGCACAGTCCCTTGATAAATTAATGGCTGCCTTAAATTCAGGCAAATCCATGTTGCTTGAAACGTCGGCTATCAAAGAATTTAGACGATTACATAATCCGAGCCACTTCCCTGGTTTAGGGACAGTTAAAAAATTGTCTATGATTCACCATATAGAAACCCTAGCCGATTTCATGGATGGTAAATAATATGATCAAGTACTGCTGTGCGAGCTGTTTTGGGGATAATGGTTTAAAGAAAAATATCATACCTTCACTTTCCCCAGATTTTGGCGATTGTTCGTATTGTGGTACCAAAGGTATTGAGATTATTGAGCCTCATGCTTTATTTGATCACTTTAGTTCATTGATAAACATCTACGAAAATTATCCGGATGGTAAGAGCCTAGTGGCACATTTGAAAGAGGATTGGAAGCTATTTTCACATCCTCTTTTAGATGAGGCTCATGCCAAAGAGTTATTAGGTGATATACTTGATGATGGGAATATTGTTAGAAAAACCTTCGTACTTTCTGATGATTATAAGAGTGAATCTCTCGCATTATGGGATCATCTTTGTCAGGAACTCATGTATGAAAATAGATATTTTCTCAATAAATCACTTGATACAGATAGGCTTGGCGAGTTATTAAGTTTCCTTGCTTTAGATGATTTCTCTAAAACTTGGTATCGAGCCCGTATTTATGCAGATGATGCTGCTTTTACGATAGACCAAATGGGGGCTCCCCCCAAGAGATTAGTTAGTCATGGGAGAGCAAATCCTACAGGTATACCGTATTTATATCTTGGATCTAAACCAGATACAGCTTTGTCTGAAATTCGACCTCATACAGGTGACAGAGCTTGTGTCGCAGAGTTTACTTTAAAAGATAACCTGACTCTTATAGACCTAAGAAACCCTCGTGAAACCGTTTCACCGTTTTTATTAACCGATCCAGGTGAAATGGGTAAAATGCTTGCAGATATACCTTTTCTTGAACGACTTGGTTATGAACTAACAAGACCTGTATTACCTAAAAGTGCAGCCCTTGATTATATTCCAAGTCAATATATATGCGAATTTATTAAGAAAACTGGCTTTCATGGAGTACTTTATAGTAGTTCTGTAAGTGAAGGAATCAATCTTGCTCTTTTTGATCCGTTAAATGCGACTGGAGGCAATGTAAGTATTTATGATATAGATAAAGTCGAAGTTAGTGTAAGCAAACAAGATTAATATACTCTTTGTTCGATTATCACCAATCGGGACTGATGGTATCAATGATGGTATCTAACCCACTATGTTAAGTTTTAATCTCTTAAGATCATAAGGATAGTTGCGATGTTCGAGTCCGGCCTTCGCACCATCGGAACATCAATAGACGTCGACGGACGTCTTTTTTGTGCCTGAAATCCGCGCTACGCAAGGCTTTTCGCGATTCTCCTTTCAACAGAAGTCAATCTGAGTCAACCTGTAAGCATCCCGGTAAACCGGACCATTCACATTTAGAGATCTTCCGGCATACTGAATATATCCTTGGAGGAGATCGCCATACGCAAAGCCCGATTCACCGAACACCAGATCATCGCCGTTCTGAAGTCCGTCGAAGCCGGACGCACCGTCAAAGATGTGTGCCGCGAAGCCGGGATTTCTGAGGCCTCGTACTACAACTGGAAAGCGAAGTTCGGCGGTATGGAAGCCTCTGATATCAAAAAGATGAAGGACCTCGAAGATGAAAACCGCCGGTTGAAACAGATGTTTGCGGACCTGAGCCTCGAGTGCCGCGCATTGAAAGACGTTATTGAAAAAAAGCTTTAAAACCAGCGATAAAGCGTGAGTTGGTCAGCTATCTGACCGCGCAGTTTGCCATGAGCTTACGTCAGGCATGCAGGATATTGTCGCTGAGCAGGACGGTATTTCGTTATCAGCCGGATACGCAACGTGATGAGCCAGTCATTATGGCGCTGACCGTGGCGGCTGAACGCTATCCGCGATACGGATATAAAAGGTTTTTTCAGGTCCTTCGCAGGCAGGGCAACGCCTGGAACCATAAGCGCGTTCACCGGATTTACTTCCTGCTGAAACTGAATTTTCGCCGTAAGGGAAAACAGCACCTGCCGGTGCGCAATCCGGCTCCGCTGGCAACGCCAGAGGCGATGAACCAGAGCTGGTCCATCGATTTTATGCACGATGCGCTGGTGTGCGGCAGACGTTTCAGAACCTTCAACGTGGTGGATGGTTATAACCGGGAAGCGCTGGCGATCGAAATTGACCTGAATATCCCGGCGCAGCGGGTTGTCAGAGTGCTGGGCAGGATCGTGGCAAACCGCGGATATCCGCTGAAGATGCGGATGGATAACGGTCCGGAGCTGGTCTTGCTGACGCTGGCACAATGGGCAGAAGAGCATGGTGTGATGCTGGAATTTCTCAGGCCCGGCAAGCCAACACAGAATGCCTTTATCGAATGATTCAACCGGACGTACCGGACAGAAATACTGGATTTTTATCTGTTCAGAACCCTGAACGAAGCACGTGAAATTACAGAGCGCTGGCTGGCTGAATATAACAGCGAGCGCCCCCATGAATCCCTGAAAAGCCTGACGCCGGAAGAATACCGGCTGATGGCTGAAACCCCGGAAATCTCAAAAAGTGCGTGGAACTAAAACGGGTGCGCTTACACCAACGCAGAACGGATTTTTTGAGAGTTTTAACGGACGCTTTCGCGATGAATGTCTGAATGAGCACTAGTTCAGAGATATCGGTCACGCCAGGAAAACCATTAATGTCTGGCGGCAGGATTATAACGAGTGTCGTCCACATTCAGCACTAAATTATCAGACGCCATCAGAATTTGCAGCACGATGGTGAAATGGGGAATTAAACAGTTAGAAAACAGATATTACTAACTTACGGTTATATCGAATCCTGGGGGCTGGTCAATTATGGTGAAAATCGTGAATGTCAGCTTATTTGTAGTCATATGAGTCATCCCGCTGGCATTCGTTTGCTAGATGACCCTATAAACTGTTATTGTCAGCCGATGAATCAAACAGAGTTTTTTATAATTTAAATGCTCTGTCCCGGGGTCCAGAGCGGTTCCAAAGGATAGGTATAATATTCATCATCAGCATGATTTTCATCCCAGATAAGTTTCCCTCTTTGTGTAATCCCTTTCACATGACGTGTATTTCTTTCTTCAAAGTAGCCACATGCTAAATGTCGAATCTGCGCATATCTAACTGCATTTATGCCGAGGTGATCCCATATCACTTTGTTTTTTATGGCGAAATTTATTCCTCCGGGATATTGTTTGCTGGGGTATGCTATAACATAAATGTCAGAATTTTTTTCAAAGATACAATTGGCAACATATGAAGTTATGTTGTAGTTATCGCTCATTAGAGAGTCAGAAAGGAATTTGTCAGTTATAAGTAATCGGGTTACTTCATCAGGATTGCAGGCATTGATCAATTTGTTAATTGATTGTGATTGATTACCCAGAAGCATTCCTCTTCCTGTAACTTGAGTATGTGAAAGTTCCCCGATCGGAAGAACTTTTATGCTATTATAGATACGAAAAGTAGCTATAGTATAATAATTAAAGCTATTATTATAATTTTTTAACTCGTTAAGTGCAGTGTTTTTACTGCTGGCTGTGTAGAGAATCTCATTTTCATCTGAATCAATTCTACCGTAGGATCTTATTTCTTTTGGGGGGCAAAGAATTTTACTGACGTGGTCAATAGGGGACGCATCATTTCCCATATACCTTGCTCTATAATATGAAGAGCCTTCTCCCCAATCAACATAGAGCAAAGGGTGGTGTTTGATCAATTTAGCTAAGAATTCTTTTTTCATAGCTATGTTGTATTGAGGGAAATTATTGATCCCAGTGACTAGCTCATCAACTGATAACGGTGGAAATTGTTCGATGATAGTCTTTAATGTCATTTTAATATACTCAAAAATATTTTTTAAATGTCCTAATTACAAAGGATACCGCTAATCCAACTATTACTGAACTTAGTACCACAAAATATTCAGGGGTAAGAAACTGTGGCAACACCAGCCCCGTCGCTGTCTAGCTGGATGAAATCATACGCCTTGCATGATGATAAACAAACCCGGACTCATGGCCTGCGCCGAATCGCCGTAAGTCGCGGCGTACCAGCCCGTCAATCAGCCCTATAACAATGGTCAGCACAAACTGTGGTAGCGCCTGCAATAAAATAGCCAGCGCAGCAGAAAGGTAAGGGTAACTTAATCGCAGACTGTAACGCGCAGCGGATTACCGTCGTGACAGCCTCCGTCCAGAACAACCCGCTTTGACCACTGAGAGAAGCAATCAGCGCCGCGCTCCCTTTCTGCAACGTATCGCTGACAATCGCGAGGTCTTCTACTAACCACATCGGTGCGCCAGCAGAGCTTTTCCACCACTGCCATGTCGCCAGCAATACCTGCTCACTGTGACTGGCGCAGGTGTTCCGCCAGAAAAACGCCTCGCCCAGCCACTCCAGCGTTATCGCCAGCATCCACGCGCCGAGGCAAAAACCGATCAGCACGCCGGGAAGTAATGCTATCCAGCCGAGCCGTCCGGGGCGACGCACGGGGCCTGGTGGCGCATGTTCGGGCATCAGTGCAGCGGCAGAGTAATGTAGCGGCAGAGGAACCGTGCCTCGTGTGCCTCATCCAGTCGTATCTGAAAAATGTCGTGTTCGCCTTGCGGCGATGTAGCTTCGCGCCATGCCTGAAAGCCCTGCAAATTCATCCGGGCGATAATCTGGTCGGGCGTTTCTCCCTGCGTCAGCGCTTCCACCGCCTGTTGCAGGGGAAGAGGCAGTGTTTGTGCAGGCCACATCACTTCAACGCTCACGAGCTGGCGGTGTGTCCGGGGTATCATCGGTCTGTTTCTCCGTGGTTTCGCTGTCGTTCAGCCATAAAATAGGGTCATTTTTCGCCGTTACAACTGTCTCCGGGCGGTCCCACCATATGGGCGTGCTGTCGTACTGTTTTTCCATATAGCGGGCTATGTGTGTGATGCTTTCCGGCATCAGCGGATCGTGTGCTGCGTCCGGTAATGGGATGCGTAGCTTCCAGAGCTGACCACCTTCCAGCAGAGCGAACGCCTGCCCTTTGGGAAGCTGTACCAGTGAGGCGGGTTCCAGTAACGGCACCTGTATGCTGCTCATCCGATCCTGGGTGTTGCTGGAAAAACTGATATTGCCCTGTGCGTCGGCGCTGTCGGCAACGCCGGAACTGATGCTGTTGCTGAGCACATCCACCTGCGGCAGTTGCTTCGTCAACAATTCGACGGTGGCAGATTCCCGCACCCGCATCATGATCCGACTGTTGAAGTTGCCGACGACCTGGTCCGCTTTGGCGCGGTCGCCGATGCGGGCTTCTATATCGGAGAGCGTCTGGGTGTAGGCCGTAACCTCTACACCTGCGCCGCCGCCTTTATTTATTAGCGGAATAAATTCATCGCCCATCAGTTCACTGAACTCATCGCAGTGCAGGTTGATGGCCGGGTTCTCTTCCGTCTGCGGCAGGCCATCCATCACGCCGTGCTTGTAGATATGTCCGGCGACGCTGACCAGATCGGCGAACATTGAATTGCCGACAGCGGCGGCAATTTCTGCGTCAGACAATGCATCCAGCCCGACATAAATAATCGCCCGCTGGCGAATGGCCTGCTGCCAGTTGAATACTGGGCGCGGGTCGTTAAGGTCGCCGTAGTCCGGGGCCAGCAGTTGGGAGATTTTTCTGGTGGTCAGTTTTTCCAGCAGTGGCAGCAGCGAGGCGACGATCTTATCGAAATAGGTTTTGTCATAGCGCACGGCAGTACGTAGACCGTCGAGGATCGTGTCGTGTAATCGGGTGGTTGAAAGGTACTGCTCCAGCGCGACGACGTAGCTGTCCCTTCCCTGAAGATTACGTGGCGTGTTTTTCTCAGTGATGCCAACGGCAATCCGTACCACGTTGCCCCATGCCTGGCGGTCCTGGCTGGGCAAAAAGACGCGGGCGTAGTCGATAAATAGTTCGTCGATGTTGATAACGTGGCGGGCGATACGGGCGTAGTCCGGGCGCTGGCCCAGTGCCACCAGGGCGCGGGTGATGATGTTGACGAAGCGCCAGTCGAACCTCCTTTACTCAAACTTTAGGGCAGAATCGTCTACCGGAGTGGTGGGGGCAGTCCAGGGTGGCCAAATTCAGTGTGCCACTACATATTGTCTAAAATGAGGGAGGAAGGAAAAGGCTGGATCTCGCCAGCCTTTGACAGTCATTTCACTTTCTTGAAGATGAGCAGGATCAAAGGGACGCAGACAGCGAAACCAATGATGGAGGCTAAAGCCGAATCAGAGTGATTTTGCGCTAGCTCCTTAACAAACCAGGTACATTGAGAAGGGGTAAATTCTCCGCCTTGACTCATTGTCTCTGTAAAGTTAAGAGCGAAGACCAGATCGAAATAAAGCACGATAGCGTAATACGCTGCACAGATCAGCGCGATACTCACCCATCTGATCCAGAACTTCTTATTCATCATCGTAAGTGCTTCCCAATGAACCGCCTACTGTACCGCCTGAGTAGGGGGATGTTGAGCCAGCAACAGCAGCGGAATCGGCAGCAGATTGTTGAATTTTTGCACTCCCTCCTATTGATTGAGGGCTTTTGTTCTCGGTGTTAGGGTACTGCTGTTTGAATGTATTAGTCATTTCGACAACGAGGATTGATGAGAAATCCGCACTCTTTGATTCAAGATATCTTTGCAGTGAAACCGGAATAGTAAAATCTTCTTCTATGTCGATTGGTAGCTGTGTTGTCGTGGATGTGTAACCGTGTTCGAATACCTTTGAGCCAGCAAACTTGAGCCCCTCGACTGAGTGAGTGGTACAGTTGCTACCAGTGACATCATACTTATCAATGGTTCGGCCTCTTCGCTTTGTACCATCTTGCATGTTTGGCGTTTGGATTGGTGTTACACCGCCATTCCAAAGGTTTTCGAAGAATTTACGGATTATTTTAGGATCTGCATCATCAATGCGGAAAGCGCGAGCTCCCATTTCATAAAGTTCGTATCGGTAATACTTACGCGCATCTTCATCTTGGAAAAAGTCTAAAATCCCATCCCCAGTGAAGGTACTTTTATCAGTGCGTCCATAGCGTCCATAGGTGTAGAGGAAGATATTGTTATTCTCATGCACTGAAACGAAAACATGACCTGCACTTGTCGTTTCAGTCCAGATATAAACGCCGTTCAGCAGCGGGTTATCTTCTGGCTTGCAGGTGTCAGTCACATTATCAGCTTGGGGATCATAAATCGGGCCGGGGAGAACGGGAAATTCGACGACTTGAGATTGGGCTGTGTCGGCTTTCGCTGCCCCTGTAGAAAATTCATAAGTGTCATCGATGGAAGGAATAAAACGTGATTTGCAGGGACAGGAACAACGGCTGTGCAGTGTTCCGGCTACTCTTTTACCATGTATTTCGTCACTATCAAGGCCGCCGCAGATACGATAATGCCCTGGATGTTTGCCGCAGGTTACTTTATGGCCTTCACATGCCATATCTTTATCGAAAAATTGATGGTCGGGGCATCCTTCAAGAATCCTGCCACCGCAAGCGGTCTTATCACCCCTAAATAAAAAATGACCAATAGCCATTCGTCCTTATCCTTATTTTTGCTTTTAATTCCATGTGGGAAGTGTAAGTTTTTGGTGTTGGCGAGTAAATGAGCAAATGTAATAAAATCAAAGTATGTTAATCAATGGGAGCAGGTCGCCAGCTATGGATAGTGTTTATCCGCACGGTCAGTTGCAGACGAGATTTCCACAATTGCCTGCATTCCAACAGAGCAAGAGCCTGTCTTTTGTGAAGCTGGATCAGGGCGGCGGTATCGCGGACCGGTAAATTACTAGTGGTTACCTGTTAGCCGGTGTTGCTGGTAAAGCTGGTGACGCTGGAACTTATCTAGCGAGTATGTTCTTTCACCTTTGGTGGTTGCTTAGAATATGGCACCGCTTGGCCTACACTCTGGAGAACACTGGACGGAACAGAAGGTCGTAAGTTGTTCCAGCAATGGCTGTTGCGGGCTAAGTGCCGACTAACAGATAGCTGTCATAATGGTCGGCTTCCGGCGTGAGAACGGAAGCTACAACCAATTCTTTGAAAATAAATAAAAGCAGGGCTAACGCCAATCGTTTCATTACATCCTTCCGCGAACTGCGGTGGGGGTGTTGTAAGTATCCCGGCAAAATGAACCATTCACTTTTAGAGATCTTCCGACATACTGATTATGTCCCCAGAGGAGATCGCTATGCGCAAGATCCGATTCACTGAACACCAGATCATCGCCGTATTGAAGTCCGTCGAAGCTGAACGTACCGTCAAGGATGTTTGCCGTGAGGCCGCTATTTCGGAAGCCAGCTATTACAACTGGAAGGCAAAGCATGGCGGGATGGAAGCGGTCGATATTAAAAAAATCAAAGATCTGGAAGACGAGAATCGGAGGCTTAAACAGATGTTTGCTGATCTCAGTCTTGAGTGCCGGGCACTGAAAGACGTCATCGAAAAAAGCTTTAAAACCAGCGATAAAGCGTGAACTCGTCAGCTATCTGACGACGCAATTTGCCATAAGTTTACGCCAGGCCTGCAGGACGTTATCGCTGAGCAGGACGGTGTATTTTTATCAGCCCGATACCCGGCGTGATGAACCCGTGATCCACGTGCTGACTGAACTGGCAGAACGCTATCCGCGCTACGGTTTTAAGAAGCTGTTCCAGCTGCTGCGCAGGCAGGGCAATACCTGGAACCATAAATGTGTTCACCGGATTTATTGCCTGCTGAAACTGAATTTTCGTCGCAAGGGAAAACAGCGGCTGCCAGTGCGTAATTCAGCACCCCTGGCGACACCGCAAGCGTTAAACCAGAGCTGGCCCATCGATTTTATGCACGACGCGTTGGTCTGCGGCAGACGCTTCCGGACCTTCAATGTGGTGGATGATTTTAACCGTGAAGCACTGGCGATAGAAATCAACCGGAATATCCCGGCTCAGCGAATCATCCGGGTGCTGGACAGGATCGTGGCAAACCGCGGCTATCCGCTGAAAATGCGGATGGACAACGGGCCAGAACTGGTCTCGCGGGCACTGGCACAATGGGCCGAAGAACATGGCGTGCAGCTCGAATTTATTAAACCGGGTAAACCTACACAAAATGCTTTTATCGAACGGTTCAACCGGACATACCGGACAGGAATTCTGGATTTTTACCTGTTCAGAACACTGAATGAAGCACGGGAAATTACCGAGCGCTGGCTGATAGAATATAACAACGAGCGGCCTCATGAGTCCCTGAACAACCTGACGCCGGAAGAGTACCGGCTGATGGCTGAAAAACCGGAACTCTCAAAAAGTGCGTGGAACTAAAACAGGTGTGCTTAAAGTGGTATCGACATTACTGTCGTAACGGATAAAAGCTTTAATACCCAAGACGTCAGTTATGAAAAGCGCAAAGCAAAACAGCAGCGCCTTAATGATGCAGTGGAAAAACTAAATGCGCTGGGCATTGTGACTATGTTGGTCAACCGTGTTCACAGTAAAATCGTGATTGGTGATGAAGGGCTGCTGTGCATAGGATCGTTCAACTGGTTTAGCGCTACGCGTGATGAGAAGTACAAACGATACGATACGTCGATGGTATACCGTGGCGAAAGCTTACAAGCGGAAATTAAAACGATTTATTCCAGCCTGGAACAGCGGAAGTTATAGGGGGCTTAAAGCTATGCAGGTATCGAATGTGTTGAATTAATTTAGCGCTACTCAAGGAGGTATAGCTTCAAGATACTATGCCTCCAAACCATGCGGTTGCATTTGGATGGCTTGTTTGGCGAGGGTGGTTTAAATCATCAGTTAAACTTATAAAAGGCCACTTTTTTGAATGGCCTTTAGTCTAAGGAGAATTTATGCCGTTGCCCTGTGGTTCCAGGAATCTTTGTAAATGATATTCCCATCGCAATGTTTCCAGGTGATGGCCTCATACCTTAACTGAATCGTCTCGCTGTGCGTACCTGTACCAGAATCAGGAAATAAGTTGGGGGTAATTCCGGTTACTTTTACATTCTCTAATATAATATTAAAATATTCGCTTTCAACACCTGCATCAAGGATCTGATACATCTTTATGGTTGCCGACTTTAATGTTTGGTTCTCACTCAGCGCTTTGTATAAAAGGGGCGTTGTTTTATCAAAATCTTTCTGTACCGTAATAGGCGTATGTACTCTGGTTCCTGTTAATCTCCCGGTGTTTCCATCCACAGGAATGGATAGGTGGTGCGTTACCGCTTTTAATTCAATAGCGCCAATACGCCCTGTAACGAGAGAACTACCAGTTATAGGGGAGCCGTTTGTATCGGTTAGCCAAAGATATGCTGGATTTGACATGATTATTCCTTATCTCTATTTATAAATGAAGGTAAACAAAACATTATAATGACCCATAAAAACAGACCAATAACCTTAACCGGCCACGGGTCAAGTAAGGCTATGCAAACAATAGCGCCAATAATTAATAGTGGGCCTGATAGTAAATTAAAAATACCGCTTAACACACCTATCTTTGTTCCCAGTAATCTATTCAATGCAATGGCGATGATATAAGCGCTGCCGATTATAATCGTCACTGCGATTATTTTATTCTGCCAGTTATTAAACTCAGTCAGGCAAATAAAGCATGTGGTAATAATATAGGTGCAGAGAACTATATCGACGAGTGGCGTGATGATTTTTTTCATATCACCCAGCCTTAGCATTCGTATTTAAATGATCTTCCACTCTTTTCATAATCTTGTCGAATACGGGGTTGCCCTCGGTGTACCCTGCATGGATGGCATCCACAAAAGGTTGTACCGCATCGGCAAATAAGAAATAAAGAAGAACATAATCGCGGGGTCTTAACAACGAGTATACCTCGGGCGCTTCATTCCTGAGTTTATCAGACGTCCTGATGGAACGCTCTGCCATTCCACCAAACAAGAGGATAGTACTTAAAAAGGCTATTGGATTTCCTTTCCCCTTAAATACTACATAAGTAAATGACGTTTTTTCTATAACGGCTTTAGCGATGTTCGATGCGATAATATTCGTAGAGATTCTACCCACGATAGAGGTAACTACACTTCTGTATATTCTATCTTGTTCTGATTCGGATATATATTTATTAAATAACTGAAAGATTAATTTAACTGCATTAACGATATTTTCATAGTTAAGAATGTCATGTCTTATCGCGGTCATCATACGGATTCTTTCTGTTTCACGTTCATATCTTGTATCCGTATCAAAGATACCGTAAATCAGATAACCATAATCTAAAGGAACAGATAACCCACCATTGATAAGCCCTGTAACTGTATCAGGAGAGATAATGATGTTATATAACTTCCGCGCTATCCCTTCTATGTCTGCCATATAGCTATCCTATGTTTAAATAAATGACTGAGGATCTACATCATTTTTGCAAGAAATAAGCGATGTTAATTTGCAAGAGAATAAAAAACTTGATAAGTGTTACCATAACCTAATTGTTACAAATTGTATTGCAAAATGATTTTGAACCATTGATTTAAATAAGGCTTAAAACAGCATAGTATATCACTTTACGGTTGATTATTATGATGAATTATCTTGGTGTGAGATGTATTAATTTAATAAATAATAAAGCGCATATAAGTATTCGATAAGTGATTGGATACGCAAAAAATTTGGATGTTAAAATATATGTATTTGCTCTGACTTGTTCATGGCAGAAACGGGTTATGACTCATGAACAGGCGGTTTATGTGAACACATCGACAGCATCATGTTGTGCCGTCGATATCCTTCACGAGCAAACATTGACGGATTCACCAGAGTGATATCCGCTTCCGGCGTGAGAGCGGGGGCTACAGCCGATTCTTTGAAAATAAATAAAAGCAGGGCTAATACCAATCGTTTCATTACGTCCTGCCGCGAACTACGGCGGGGGAATAGCGATTGGTTTGCGTTATGGCGTGACGACCGCGGAATTGACGATGAGACGTGGGTAGAGGGTGTGAAACGTGGTAACTTCCGTTTGCATCCGGGTACGGTTTCCGAGGGTTGTATTACTATCACCCATAATTCTGATTTTGCCATGATCCGAAATGCGCTTATGAATACATCGTTAGTACAGGTTCCCTGCATGCGTTCCCTGATGGCTCGCGGTTGGGTGGAGGTTGTTGCCAGTGGCTCTAATAACGTTTGCCCGTAAAATCAGTAAGATTATTTATTTTATATTGCTGTTTTTGGTTCTGGGACGTGCACTTCCAAGACCGGAAATCTATCTCGATTATGATATCGCAAGAGATATTTGCCACTTCTTATTCGGAATTGTGAATGCCGATACGATGTATGACACTTTCTTTTATATATCGCTGATAATAGTGATATTCCTTTCAGCTGTGCTTTACATTATGACATTGAAGTTAATTTCAACGATAAGGAGCAAATGAGATGCCAATCCCTCCGTATATGTGGCTTAAAGACGATGGTGGTGCAGACACGAAAAGATCTGTTGATGTTCAGGAGCGAGAAGGCAGCATCGAAACCCGCTTATCACCATCCCCATAACCCTCATCCCCTGAACACCTCCCGCCGGTGCCATGCCACAAACCCTTCCTGCGGATAGCATTCTTTTCCCTGCGGTAAGGTAATCGGCTTACCATCAAAATCCCAGAATAGCCTGCCAACGATGCCCCCGCCGTTCACCGCCGGCGAAACCTGGATGCGCATATCCTCATCCAGACCAATGGATCCTTTATCAAAGGCCTTATGGTGAATCGCGCAGAGCGCCAGGCCGTTAGGGATTTCACATGGGCCGCCGTGCTGCTTCCATTTGATATGGGCCGCTTCCAGGGCGACGGAGGTATTATCATGGCGCATATTGAAGCCGCAGATCGCGCACTCATAGTTATAGGCGCGCAGCACCTGCTGGCGAAAATGCGGGTCGCGCTCTTTACGGATCTGCTGCAGATCAAATCCCATCTCTTCAGCCAGTTCTTCCTGAATACTCTCCGGGAAGTGCGCCTCGAGGATCTGATGGGCGAGGGTATTGATCAGCCTCTTATTTTTGTTGAGTAACGCAAAATGCGGCTCATCGAAGCCGCCGGCGACGTGACAGAGCTCCAGCTCTTTGCCGGGCGGCTGTCGGCTGCCCTGGGTTGAACACTGGTCGCTGTTGTGCAGCTCCCAGAAGCCGTCGCCTTTCAGGCGCCAGAAGGGCATATCCGGCCGGTACTGGCGGCGCTGCGGGCCAAAGCGTTCTAGCAGACTATGCAGCTCATCGCGTATCTCCGAGGCGTAGTCGAACATCCGCGCATGGCCGCGCTGGTACTGTGAGAGGACGTACAGCAGCAACAGTGGCTTATGCGGCGCACGCTGTTCGCCTTTGCGCCAGATAGTGATGTTCTCGATCGCGTGTTGCAGGGTCGTGCTGGAGGGCATAGCGTTACAGTGGCAGCTAAATAAATGCGATGATGCTCGCAAAATCCTTGCCGATCAACCCACCAGATGCGGCGGTTCTACGTGGATCGCGATTTAACTATCACAGCTATTTATTTGTTCGAAAAGCCCATAGCTTTCTATTTATACTCAAGCTTCGCGCCATCAGATAGCTATGTCTTATGAAAAAACTACCGGACCATTTATCCAGGGAATGCATCATCGCCGCCATTCGCGCTTACGATGCAGGCGTTGCGCATCAGTTTAAAAACGCGCGTCTGTATGAGATCGAGTTTGAGGGGCGTCGGTATCCTTCAAAAGCCATCGTCGGGTTAGCGGCCACGCTTGCGACGGGTACGGAATTTACCCCGGCGGATTTCAGCGGGGGGATTAAATCCAAATGCGTGCGTCTGTTACTGGATCAAGGATTTACGATCGCGTCGCAGGGCGCTGGCGATGACGAGGTTGCGCTTTTCCCCGATGAGGGACAGACGACTATGGAGTTCGTGGAAGGGGCGGCGATGCAGGTGGTGGTCAATCGCTATGAGCGCGACCGTCAGGCTCGTCAGGCGGCGCTTCGCCTGCATGGCTGCCGGTGTCAGGTATGCGGTCTGGATATGGCCAGCCGCTATGGCGAAATCGGCCAGGGTTTTATCCATATCCACCATCTCATTCCACTGTCCGGGATAAAGCAGGACTACCGTCTGAATCCTGAAACCGATCTGATCCCGGTATGTCCCAATTGCCATGCAATGCTGCACCGGCGAGATCCGCCGTTTACTCCCGAAGAGCTGAAGGCCCGGCTGCGCCCCGCAGACTGACATCCGACAGCACTCGCTTTAATTACATCACACACAGCACAAACCCCACGCTACCTTACCGGTAGCGGGGGCTCACACACTCTTACTTATCCCGCGTCTCGCCAGCCTCCCAGCTGTAGCTCCCATCGGCCGCTAACCTATCGCCCAGCTCCTGATACTCGAACTGATAAAACTCAGCCTGGGTGCCGTACCCGGCGTAGTCTACCGCCGCCAGGCCGACGAACGCCCCGGTAAAGAACCCACCGTAGCTCTGCAACACATAGTCATCGGACAGTACCGCGGCATCCAGCTGGACCGGGATCTCGGTGAACGACACGCCATCGAAGCTGTATTCATAGCTGTAGGTCTGCTTGCGGACCTTGGTCCGGAACCAGACGTATTCCACGCCGTCCGGCACCTTGATGGCGTTATCCTTCAGGTACGACGTGTATTTCCCGCGATTATTTTCGCCGACTTCGATGACCTTGCCGTTAATTTCATTCCAGGTCAGGAAGACGAAGCTCCAGTGGCGGTCGTTATAGTAGTTTGTTAATCCGGCCATCTGCTGGTAGCTGAAGGGTTCGAATTTCACCTTCACCGCGGCGTCAAAATAGAAGGCCTGCCAGCGGCGGGCAATCAGCGACAGGTCATGCGTATTGGCTAACGAACCCTGGCCGATTAAGGTTAATTTGCCGTCGCCGGTGGTGCCCATTTTGGCCGTAAACGGCACCCGCAGGGTATTCCAGTTCGGATCGAGCGCTGGCGAGGTAAAGTCATCCTGCTGGCTATTATCGCTGGCGCTTTCGGTGAAGATGGCGTCTTTCGGCCCTTCGACGAAGGTTTTCCCGCCGTGACCGCCTTCAATACGCGGCCAGCCCTCATCGTCCCAGTACACTTTCTGGATCGCGGTTTCCCGGCCGAGGGTTGACCAGCCGCGCGGGTCGTAGATGGATTCCCCCGGGCGATTCCACGGCCGGGCGCAGAGCGAGGCGTAATACCATTCGCCTTCCGGAGTGGAGACCAGCGCGCCATGGCCCTGTTTCTGGATGTAGCTGTCCGGGGTATCGACGTTGGTTAAGAACACGTCGCCCGGCTCGGTTTCGAAGCTGTTGGCCTCGAGAGTTTTCGACCGCGCCACCACCTCCTGGTGGGTAAACACGGTGCCGCCCTGGGCGGCAAACAGATAGTAGTAGCCGTTCAGTTTATAGAGGTGCGGCCCCTCGACCAGCGCCACGGCGGTGCCGCGGTAGATGGTGCGCGCGGTTTCCGGCATTAACTTCAGCGTGTTGGTATCCAGTTCCGTTAAGGTAATGCCATCGAAGGGGTGATGGTACTCCCGGTGATCCCAGGTTTGCTGGACGATATATTTCCGGCCATCGTCGTCATGGAACAGCGAGGCGTCAAACCCGACGCCGTTCAGCTTGATCGGGTCGCTCCACGGGCCCCGAATATCCTTCGCCGTGGTCAGGTAGTTGGTCATGTCTTTAAAGGCGCCTTCGGTGACCTTCACATCGGTATACACCAACCAGAATTGCCCGTCGGCCCAGGAGAGCGCCGGCGCCCAAATGCCGCCGGAGGAGGGGTTGCCCTTCATATCCAGCAGGGTGGTGGTGGAGAGCGGCGAAGGCAGCAGGTTCCAGTTTTTCAGGTCTTTCGACTCATGTAAACGCACGCCCGGAAACCACTCAAACGTCGAGTTGGCAATATAGTACGTATCCTCGACGCGAATAATACTGGGGTCGGCATTGAAGCCGCGTAATATCGGGTTTTGAATAAGTGACATTTCATTACACCTTTTAAAATGGAAAGTGACGAATCGGTCTGATTTATTATTTTTTTAACTACACGCGGATCTCATCCAGCTGACGGTTGATGTCGGTAACATGTTTATCGGAGATCGGATAAACCTGCATGATCACCATCGAAATAGCGGCCAGCGCAATTGGGATCCACACCGCGGTCATAATGATCCCGTCGATGGCGCTGGCGCTCTGCACGGCGCCGCTTTCATTAAATCCATACACCGCCAGCAGCCACAGCGGGATAGCGCCGCCGATGGTGAAGCCGATCTTGAAGAAGAGTCCCATAATGGCATTGATAATGGCGGCATTGCGTTTGCCCGATTTTAATTCGCCGTACGCGATAACTTCCGGTACCAGCGCCCACATAAAGCCGGTGGCGGAGGTTAAGCCCCACTGTTTAATAAAGGTGGCGATGTAGGCCAGCCACAGGGCGTCGTGCATCCCTTCGCGGGACCAGACGTAGGTCAGCAGTTCGCCGACGATGAACATGGCGAGGAACAGATGGAAGAAGCCTTTTTTACCAAAGATTTTTTTCAGTTTCGGCCAGAACACCGGGAAGGCGATGCCGGGAATAGACGCGACGAGGCCCACGGCGCCCATCCATTCGGAGTGGCCGACGACGAACTGGTTGAAGAAGCCGTTAACGGTGTTCATGAAGAACATGAAGGTAAAGGCCAGCATAAAGAACATGCCGAGAATAACCAGCGGACGGTTATGTCTGAGCTCGTGGAAAAGGTCGGTAGTTTTGACGTTGGCGGTCTGCTCGGCGGTCGCGACCACGCGTTCTTTGGTGCATTTGTAGCAGATAAACAGGGCCACCGCGCCGATGATCATATAGATGGCGTACACGCCGAACCAGGCGTAGTTCGCTGACGGATCGGTATAGTTCCCCAGATTCAGCTCAAGGCCGAAAAAGCCGGTATCTTTCAGGCTGCGATCTTTCGGCGCCGCCATCTGCACAAACATCGGGAACAGGGTATAGACCAGCAGGTTGGCGCTGTTGGCCAGCATCATGCGGGTACTGGTCAGCTTATCGATCGATTCCGGGTCGCGGGTCAGCGACGCATTCAGCGAGCCATAGGGAATATTGACTAAGGAATAAACCAGGTCCAGCGCCAGATAAATAATAAAGGCGAAAGCCACCGAACCTTTCACCCCAGGGATTGGCGCGAACAGTAATGCCGACAGGATCACCAGCGGCACGCCGGCTCGTAACAGCCAGGGGCGATATTTCCCTGCTTTTGAGGTTCGTTTATCCACGTAGGTTCCGACCATCGGATCCCAAAACACATTAATGATACGGACAAAAAGAAAAATAAAGCCTGCCGTTGCCGTGCTGATGGTATTTACCGTCAGCATATGCAAAGCCAGAAAACCCCCAATTGTGCCGAAAACCAGGTTTTGCGCAAAGTCGCCCATGCCATAACCAATTCGTTCTCCACGGGTTAATTTATGATATTCATCATGCCGACTGTGCATTATGTTTTTACTCATTCTAAGCAGACTCCGGTTTGTTTTGTGTAGGTGAAACACTTTCTGACACAGTTGACCTGGAAGAATCTATTACGTTTTTAAATTACGTAATTATGTTTTTTTACTTCTGTGATCCTCGAAGCAAAGGCCTGTATCGCCTGCGTTGAATCGTTATCCGCCGCTAATTTTCGGGCAGGCAGGCATTGTGACAAAACCGGCATTTTAATTTGGTATGGATACCTGAATTCCCCAGGAAGTGTACTCTATACGCGCGCGAAGCGAGATATTTAAAATAGTTTTATTTGCGAGATGGCTCACATTTGAGCATTTTCTCAATCGCCGAGTGAAATAACGTAATTGAGCAACCGACGATGAGAATACACGATGTGTCACAGTTGTTAATTTTCCTGTTTCTCAATTTCGGAGTTCATCATGCAAACCTATTTCGACCAGGTTGATCGCGTTCGCTTTGCCGGACCCAAAACCGATAATCCGCTGGCGTTTCGCCACTATAATCCGGATGAAATCGTGCTGGGAAAACGCATGGCAGATCATCTGCGTTTTGCCGCCTGTTACTGGCATAATTTCTGCTGGAATGGCGCGGATATGTTTGGCGCCGGCTCGTTTGAGCGTCCCTGGCAGGCCGCGGGCGATGCGCTGGAAATGGCCAAACGCAAAGCGGACGTGGCGTTTGAATTTTTCTACAAGCTCAACGTGCCGTATTACTGCTTCCACGATGTCGACGTCTCGCCAGAAGGCGCGTCGCTGAAAGAGTATTTGCATAATTTCGCCATCATGACCGAGGTGCTGGCGGAGAAACAGCAGCAAACCGGCGTGAAACTGCTGTGGGGCACCGCCAACTGCTTTACCCACCCGCGCTACGGCGCCGGGGCGGCGACCAACCCCGATCCGGAGGTGTTTGCCTGGGCGGCCACGCAGGTGGTGACCGCCATGAACGCTACCCACCAGCTCGGCGGCGAAAACTATGTTCTGTGGGGCGGCCGCGAAGGTTACGAGTCCCTGCTGAATACCGACCTGCGCCAGGAGCGCGAGCAGATTGGCCGCTTCCTGCAGATGGTGGTGGAGCACAAGCATAAGATTGGCTTTGGCGGCACGCTGCTTATCGAGCCGAAACCGCAGGAGCCCACCAAGCATCAGTACGATTACGATGTCGCGACGGTGTATGGTTTCCTGAAGCAGTTTGGTCTGGAAAATGAGATCAAGGTGAACATTGAAGCCAACCACGCCACTCTGGCGGGGCACTCTTTCCACCATGAAATCGCCAGCGCCATCGCGCTGGGCATTTTCGGCTCCGTTGATGCCAACCGCGGCGATGCGCAGCTCGGCTGGGATACCGATCAGTTCCCGAACAGTGTGGAAGAAAATACCCTGGTGATGTACGAGATCCTTAAAGCCGGGGGATTCACCACCGGCGGCCTGAACTTTGACGCCAAAGTTCGTCGGCAGAGCACCGACAAATACGACATGTTCTATGGCCATATTGGCGCCATGGACGTGATGGCGCTGTCCCTCAAGCTGGCCGCGCGCATGATTGAAGATGGCAAGCTCGATCAGGGTCTGGCAAAACGCTATGCCGGCTGGCAGGGCGAGCTGGGGCAGAAAATTATGAGCGGGCAGATGTCGCTGGATAATATTGCCCGATACGCTGAGCAGCATAATCTGAATCCGCAGCCTCAGAGCGGGCGTCAGGAATTACTCGAAAATCTCGTCAATACCTATATCTTTGGTTAATTTTTGCTGACATGCCCCCGCGGGGGCATGTATTGCGCCGTCTATCCGCTGCCGGGAAATAGCGTTTATTGGTTCGTGCTGTGTTTTTTTTGTCAGTGGCGAAAGACCACCTGTTTAATATCAGCGAAGGAGGAAGGGTAACGATAATTGTGTAACGCCTCTGTGACCGTACAAAATAAAAAATAACTTGTTCTGATGATAGCGACATATTCTGTCAGCTCAGAATAGGCTGGTTATTGTCTGAATAAAATTAACCTATATTGAGAAACTCATGACAATGATAAAAAAGCTTCCATTAACCATGGCGGTTATCGCCGCGTTTTTTCCGCTTACCTCTGTAATGGCGCAAGAATTTACTCAGGAACAGATCGACGCCATCGTCGCCAAAGCCGTTGATAAAGCGCTGGCCGACCGCCAGGCGAAAATCGACGCCGCGGCCGACAAAAAGGTCGACGTGATCACCAACCCGCAGACCACCGCCGCCTCGCCGGATATGGCCATTCCGTTTGGCCTCAAGTTCAGCGGCTACGCCCGCTATGGCGCCCACTTCCAGACCGGCGACCAGAAATATGTCGGCGTCGACGGCTCCTATAACGGCGCCTCGGCGATCGGCCGTCTGGGCAACGAAAGCAACGGCGGCGAATTCCAGATCAGCAAGGCCTTCAAAAGCGCGCAGGGGGCTATCTGGGATCTTAACGTGATGTTCGACCACTGGAGCGACGAAGTTAACCTGAAGAAGGCCTACGTCGGCGTCACCAACGTGCTGGAATCCAACCCCAACGCCTATATCTGGGCCGGCCGCGACTTCCACCAGCGTCCGCAACAGGGGATCAACGACTACTTCTGGATGAACCACGACGGCCAGGGCGCCGGGGTGAAGAACTTTGATATCGGCGGCGTGCAGTTCGACGTGGCGGCGGTGTCGCAGGTGAAATCCTGTAGTCCGGAAGTGATGGCCGACGAGACCAACCCGTCGCGCATCACCTGTACCGGCAGCTCCGACACCGGCGACAACGGCCACTACGCGCTGACCACCAAAACCCACAACATCAAGGCCGGGCCGATCGACGTCGAGGTGTACGCCAACTACGGCTTTGACTCAAAGGCGGTGGACAGCGACGCGCGTCTCGAAGCCTGGCAGGGCGGCCTGGTGCTGAGCCACACCAACGACAGCGGGGTGAACAAGGTGATCCTGCGCTATTCCGACAACTCGGATAACAGCGTCTATAACAAAACCGACGACCTGACCACGGTCTACGCCAGCTTCGAGGGCAGCCATAAGTTCACCCAGCAGGCGCAGATCGAATACCTGCTGGCCTTCCACGACTACGACAACGGCAAGGACAACACCGACAACCGCAAAAACTACGGCGCCATCGTCCGGCCGATGTACTTCTGGAACGACGTGCACTCCACCTGGCTG
>NZ_GL882806.1:105670-106018 GCF_000195655.1 Klebsiella sp. MS 92-3 | reverse complement strand
GGCAGCCATAAGTTCACCCAGCAGGCGCAGGTGGAATATCTGCTGGCCTTCCATGACTACGACAACGGCAAGGATAATACCGACAACCGTAAAAACTACGGTGCCATCGTGCGGCCGATGTATTTCTGGAACGACGTGCACTCCACCTGGCTGGAAGCGGGCTACCAGCGCGTGGATTACGACCAGGGCGGGGATAACCACGGCTGGAAGCTGACGCTGTCGCAGAACATAGCCATCGGCATGGGGCCGGAGTTCCGTCCGATGCTGCGCTTCTACGTGACCGGCGGCCAGGTGGATAACGAGCACACAGCGAAGGTAAACGGCACCCAGGACCAGCAGCTGGATTCG
>NZ_GL882806.1:103306-105660 GCF_000195655.1 Klebsiella sp. MS 92-3 | reverse complement strand
GCGCTTCTACGTGACCGGCGGCCAGGTGGACAACGAGCATACCGCGAAGGTTAACGGCACCCAGGACCAGCAGCTGGATTCGCTGAACGTCGGCGGGATGTTTGAGGCGTGGTTCTGATGCGATAGCGTTGTCGAAGGAGCGTTCCCGGCTGGCGCTACGCTTAGCCGGGCTACAACTGATGCGCTCCATTTATGCCGGATGGCGGCATACATGCCTTATCCGGCCTACGTTCCTTCCTGCGGGCTCCCCCCAGGACCGGCAAGCGCAGCGCCGCCGGGCGGTCAGGCTCCATACCTGCGGTAGTGCCGGATGGCGGCATAAATGCCTTATCCGGCCTACGTTCCTTCCCGCAGGCTCACACTCCCAGGCCCGCGCAAGCGCAGCGCCGCCGGGCAGCTGGCCCATCTCCCTTCAGTTCACCGTCAGGCGCAGGGCCAGATCCTGCGGGTAGGGGTCAAAATAGTTCTGCGCCTGCAGGTAGCGATCCGGATACTCGGCCAGATAGTGCTTAAGCAGCGTCAGCGGGGCGAGGATCGGCAGCAGCCCGGCGCGATAGTTGAGGATCACCTCCCGCAGCTCGCCGCGCTGGCGGCTGTTCAGCTGGTCGCGAAAATAACCCTGAATATGCATCAGCACGTTGGTGTGGTTTTTCCGCGAGGCGGGCTGCTTGAGGATCGCCATCAGCTTCTCGCGGTAAACCTCGAAGAACGCCTCCAGATCCTCCCATTCATGCAGCGAGGCGACGAACGGGCCGATCTCCCGGTAGCCCGCCTGGTGATGAGCCAGCAGTTGCAGCTTGTAGCGGCTGTGAAAGGCCAGCAGACCGTGACGGGTCAGGCCGCGGGCGCGCAGGGCGTTGAGTTCATGCAGGGCGAAAACGCGCTCGACAAAATTCTCCCGCAGCAGCGGATCGTGCAGCCGGCCATCCTCTTCCACCGGCAGCCACGGGTAGCGCGCCATCAGGGCGCCGGTAAACAGCCCCACGCCTTCCTTACGCCCGCGATTGCCTTTTTCGTCATACAGCCGCACGCGCTCCATCCCGCAGCTCGGCGATTTGGCGCAGACGATAAAGCCCGACAGCTCGCCCAGGGTTGCGAGGTGGGCGCTGGCGAAATCAGCCATCTTCTCCGTCACATCCTCGTGCGGGGCGTGGCTGAAGCGCATGCGGATCTCCCCGACCGGGGTCTGCACCAGGCGGAGCGCCGGGCGGGGAACGGGCAGGCCGATCGCCATCTCCGGGCAGACGGGTTTAAACGCCACCCACTGCGCGAGCTCATCCATCACAAAGCCCATACGCTTATGCCCGCCGTCGAATCGCACGGCTGAGCCGGTTAAACATCCGCTGATCCCAATGACAGGTTGCGTGTTCATGGCGCTGTCCTCTCTTCTGCTGTGGTTCGGGTAAAGAAAAGGGTCACGGTGGCGACCGTAATGCCGAATTTCTTCATCTCGGTTTTGTTAAATAAATGGCTGCCGTCCTGCAGGAACATCCAGTCGTCAAAGTGCAGCAGCCACCGGCTGCCGCTGGCCTCGACGTTCATGCTGTAGCGCCAGTGAAAGGCATTGCCTGCCGCCTGGCCGCTGGCCACGCCTTCGATATCGCCGGCGGTGCCCTGATAACGGTTATCGCCGGTGCGGCGAATGCGCCATACCCGCTGCTGCTTCTCGCCGTCGTCATAGACAAAGCGCTCATGGAGGGTCAGGGTGTCGCCGACGACGTCGCCATCGATCTCAACATGGAAGCGGCGCAGCTGCTTGCCGCTGCGATCCTGCACCATCCCCCACGCCTCGGTTCGCCCTTGAAAATAGTGAAAGATGTCGAGGGCGGGCTGCTGCTGCCGGTACTCCGTGACCTCGGTGCTGCAGCCGGCGAGGATCAGCATCAGCAGCGCCAGGCCAAGGGTCAGAATGCGTTTCATGGTGTACCTCCGATCAACTGCTGACGCAGTTCGGGATAAGTGGTGCGCGGATCGAGCCAGATGGCGAGAAAGCGGGTGCTGAACGCCGCCGACTGGCGCGGGCCGAGCGGGGTAAAGGCGGTCTGCGCGGCGCTGGCGCGGTACCAGAACTGCCCCTCGCCGCCGCTGACCACGAACGCCAGCTGGCTGCCCGGCGCGACGTCCGGCCAGATCCCCTGCAGCATGCGTAGCCAGGCTTCGCTGCGCGGTTCCTGCTGCAGAATGCCCTGCGCCTGCCACTGGTCGCGGGTGGCCTCCACCAGCGCCTCGCGATCGATGTCGCGCCGGTAGGTGATGATCAGCGCCCGATCCTGCTGCGGGCCGTCATACCGGCCATTGGGCGTACGCAGCTGCGAGTGATAGACGGTGAACGGCCCCCAGGTGAGGGTCGCCCC
>NZ_GL882806.1:101788-103151 GCF_000195655.1 Klebsiella sp. MS 92-3 | reverse complement strand
GGCGTGGGCCGCCGGGGCGAGGATGGTCAGCCATAGCAGTAACAGGGCGAATCTCATTTTTGCCTCCCCATCCCCAGATGGAATAACAGCATGAGCACCAGCCAGCCGCAGGCCATGGCGGCCACGCCAAGCGCCGTCGGCACCAGCAGGGTCATGGCTCCGAGGCGAGCGCCGATCAGGTAGGCCACCGGGCCGCCGACGGTGGCGGCCGTGGCCAGCACCCAGCCGGGAAGCGTCGCGGTGCGGGTCAGTCGGGTCCAGACGACGGCGAACATCAGCCACAGGGCCACCATCCACAGGGGCAGCAGGCTGTCGCCGCGAAAATCGATCAGCCCCGCCAGCGCCCAGCAGGCGTCCAGGCCGCAGCCCGCCGCGGCCAACAGCAGGGCGGGCGGACGACTGGCCGCCGGCAACCGCAGCCAGGCGAAAATGGCCAGCGTCAGCCAGATCAGCAGACCGCGCTCGCGCAACATCACCACCAGCGTCCAGTAAACATCGAACGCGAGGGCCATCAGCAGATGCTGCGCCGGGCGTGTCATACCCGCTCCGCGGTGAGCTGCACCACGCTGATGGTGCGGGCGTTAAATCCGGCTTCGCAGTAGCCGAAGTAGTAGAGCCACATCCGGCGGAAGCGCTCATCAAAGCCGAGCTTTTCAATATCCTGCCAGGCGTGGGTAAAACGCTGCCGCCAGTGGGCCAGGGTGCGGGCGTAATCCGGGCCCATGTCGAACAGGTTGCGCACCACAAAATCGGTATGGCGGGTCATCAGCTCGCTCATTGCCGTGATGCTGGGCAAAAAGCCGCCCGGGAAGATGTAGCGCTGGATAAAATCGACGCTTTTGCTGTAGTCGCGATAGCGCTGATCCTGAATGGTGATCGCCTGCAGGGCCATTTTACCGCCCGGGCGCAGGCGCGCCTGACAGGTGCGGAAGAAGGCCGGGAGGTAGCGCTGGCCCACCGCCTCAATCATCTCCACCGACACCAGTTTGTCGTACTCGCCGCGCAGATCGCGGTAGTCGCAGAGCAGCACCTTGACGCGATCCTGCAGCCCGGCGCGGGCCATGCGCTCGGTAGCCCAGCGGTGCTGCTCCCGGGAAAGGGTGGTGGTGGTGACCCGGCAGCCGTAATGGCGGGCGGCGTACTCGGCCAGCGCCCCCCAGCCGGTGCCAATCTCCAGCAGATGATCGCCGGGAGTGAGCGCCAGCTGGTCGCACAGGCGCGCCATCTTGGCCCGCTGGGCCTGGGTCAGATCCTGCTGGTCATCGGTAAACAACGCGCTGGAGTAGAGCAGGTCGTCATCCAGAAAGTAGGCATAAAATTCGTTGCCGAGGTCGTAATGGGCGGCGATGTTCTCCCCCCCCCC
>NZ_GL882806.1:92154-101778 GCF_000195655.1 Klebsiella sp. MS 92-3 | reverse complement strand
TCCCGGCTGGCGCTACGCTTAGCCGGGCTATGACTGAGGAGGCCTGCGGGATTCCACTCCCAGGCCCGCGCAAGCGCAGCGCCGCCGGGCAGTCAGCCCCCTGCCCAGGTGGCATCATCAATTCTTTATCTCTGGCTTAATCGGCGGGCGATGCGCTCAAGCTTCATCATCAACAGCAGCGTGACGCCCACCAGCACAATGGTCAGCGCCGAGCCATCGGCGATATTGCCGCGATCGGTGAGGCTGAAAATGGTCACCGGCAGCGTCGTCCAGCCCGGCGGATAGATCATCACCGTCGCCCCTAGCTCTCCCATCGACAACGACAGGCTCAGCGCCAGCGCCGAGATCATCCACGGCGTCATCAGCGGCAGCGTCACATGGCGCAGGCGATACCACGGCGAAGCGCCCAGGCTGGAGGCGACGTTTTCAATATCAGCGGAAATACGCGCCAGCCCGGTCGTTACGTTGCTGAAGGTAAAGGCGGAGATCAGCACGAAGTGCGCCGCCAGAACGATAAAGAAGGTGCCGTTCATCTGCAGCGGCCCCTGGCTGAACGCCACCAGAATGCCCAGCCCGACGGAAACCGAGGGGATGGCGCTGGGCAGATAAAACGCCAGGCCAAGATATTTCTGTAGCGTCGCGCCATACTGGCGCAGCGCCAGCGCCGCCCACATCCCGCACAGCAGCGCCAACAGGCTGGCGCAGAAGCCCACCATCAGGCTCGAAAACAGCGAATCCCACGCCGCGCCGCGAAAGGCGTTAACAAAGTGGGCAAAGGTAAAGCCGGTGGGCAGCAGGCCGTTCCATTGTTTACTCAGGCTGGAGAGTAAAATCACCGCCAGCGGCAGCAGGAAAACGCCGGCAAAAAGCGTCACCGCCAGCGCGCCCGCCGCCGCGCGGCCTTTACGCGACCAAATCAACATCGTTAACTCCTTACGCCAGTGCGCGCCGCCGCCAGCCGATAGAGCATAAACAGCCCCAGCGACAGCAGAATATTGATCAGCGCAATCATGCAGGCCACGCTGTAATCCGACTCCAGAATCGCCTTGCTGTAGACCATCATCGGCAGGGTATTGACCCCTTTGGCGCCAATAAACAGCACGATCCCGAACTCGTTAGTGGTCAATAGCAGGCACAGGCTGCCGCCCGCCATCAGCGCCGGGAGCGCCGCCGGGAAGATAACCTGGGTAATCACCCGTAACGGATGAGCGCCGAGAATACTCGCCGCTTCCAGCTGGCTCTTATCTATCTGCCGCAGTCCCGCCATCAACGGACGCATCACCAGCGGCGTAAAGACGGTAATCTCCGCCAGAATCACGCCGTTTATTGAATAGAGAAAGTCTACCGGCGGCAGTTCAAAAGCAAACAACGCCATCAGGGTGCCGTTGAGCAGCCCCGCCGAGCCGTAAATAAAGGTGAATGCGAGGGTAATCAGGAAGGTCGGCAGCGCAATAAAAGTATCAATGACCCGGCTCACCAGTTGGCTGCCGGGGAACGGAATAAAGACCAGAATCAGCGCCAGCACGCTGCCGAGCACCAGGCAGCCAAGGGTGGCGAACACCGCAATCTGTAAGGTATTGAGCAGCGCGCCAATAAAGCGTTTTGAGTCAATCACCTGCCAGAAAGTCTCGAGGCTCAGGTTGCCGCTGGCGTCACGTAATGCCTGTTCGGCGATCAACAGTAGCGGATAGAAAAACAGCGTCGCCAGCACCAGCAGCGGCAATGCCAGCCACAGGTAAGGCCGTAAGTTTCGCGCCGGACGCGCAAGCGTGAGGGTTTGCGCCATCATTGCACCTCGATCAGAACCGCATCGCCAGGTTCGAAGTAGAGCGCCAGCTTGTCCCCCGCGCGCGGCAGCGGGTTCACGTGGGTCATCACAATCCGCACCGCTTCGCCGGCAACATCGCACAGCAGATGCGTCAGATCGCCCTGCCAGTGTACCGAGGTCAGGGTAGCATTGAGACGATTACTGGTTGCCGATCGCGGCGCCAGGCTCATGTGCTGCGGGCGAATGCATAACAGCTTGTTGTTGCCATGCAGGCCGCCCCGGCTGAAGGCGTTAATCAGGCCGCCGCCACAGCTCACGCTAACCAGCCCCGGCTCGGGGCTGTCTTTCAGCGCCGTCGCCTGCAGGATATTGGCGCGGCCGAGGAATTCGGCGCTAAAGCGGTTCGGCGGATAGTGGTACAGCTCGTGCGTTTCACCGTGGGCGATCAGCGACCCGTCTTTCATAATGCCGATTTTGTCCGCCAGGGTCAGCGCTTCGGTCTGATCGTGGGTGACGTAGAGGATGGTGAGCTCCGGTAGTTCGCGATGCAGACGGGCAATCTCTTCCACCATGTTATGGCGAATTTGCGCATCCAGCGCCGACAGCGGTTCATCAAGCAACAGCACCCGAGGACGCACGGCAATCGCGCGGGCTATCGCGACGCGCTGCTGCTGGCCGCCGGAAAGCTGATGCGGATAGCGGGTGGCGTAATCCGCCATACCGACGATTTTTAAGGCTTCAGTCACCCGCTCGGCGATAAGCCCCCTGGGCTGCTTTTGCGCCCGCAGGCCGAAGGCGACGTTATCTTCCACCTTCATATGCGGGAACAGCGCGTAGTTCTGCACCACCATCGCCAGCCCGCGTTTGTACGGCGGCAGTTGGGTGACGTCCGTATCGCCGATCAGGATCCGCCCGCCAGCCGGTTGCACAAAACCAGCAATCGCCCGCAGCACCGTGGTTTTCCCGGAACCGGAAGGGCCAATCAGCGCCAGCACCTCACCGGGCTCAATGGTCAATGACAGCGGTTTTAAGACCACGTTGCCGTGGTATGAAACGCGCAGCGAGTCCAGGGTGATCCCGGACGTCCCCGCCAGCGACGGGGAAGAAGTGACGGTGGTTTTCATCAACATCAGGCTTACTCGCTATTGGTCACTTTATGCCAGCGGGCAATGTCAGCCGACAGCGATACGGCGACATCGTCCCAGTTAGGTTCCCAGCTCTTCACGCCGTCGAGCGCCGCTTTCGCCGCCTTAAAGTTAGCATCATCCGGCGCTACATCGCTGCGTACCGGCAGGCCCCAGGAGCGCGCGCTGACGCTGGATTGCGCCGGTTTATCCAGCAGGAAATTGATCAGCTTTTTGCCGTTTTCGCTGTTCGGTCCGTTCTGCACCAGCCCGATGGTGTAGGGCAGCGCCAGCGCGCTGCGCTCGCCTTTGTCATCCGCCGGCCAGAAAATTTTAACGTTCGGGTTACGCGCCATCTGCGACAGGTTCATCTGCAGATCGCCATTGGCGACGTACAGCTCGCCTTTGTTGACCAGCGCCGTCAGCTTACCGGTCGAGGCCGATGGGCCAACGTTATTGGCCTGCAGCTTACCCAGATACGCAAAACCGGCGTCTTTACCGCCGAGGCTATGGAACGCCTGCAGCATCACCGCGGTACCGTCGCCCGCCTGGCCCGGCGTGGAGTACTGCAGCTTATTCTTAAAGCGGCTATCCAGCAGATCCTGCCAGCTGGCCGGCGCGGTTTTCAGCAACTGGCCGTTATAGATGAAGGTCAGATAGTTGTTCACCAGCGGCGCGTAGCGGTCGTTAGCGCCGGGGATCTGCGCGCTTCCCTGCGGGGTAAAGGTTGCCAGCAATTGCTCTTTCGCGGCGCGCTGGATAAACGGCGGCACCGTGACCAGCACATCAGCCTGCGGATTGGTGCGCTCCTTGGCCAGACGCTCGACGATCGCGCCGGAGCCGCCTTCCACATACTGCACTTTGATGCCCGTCGCTTTGGTGAAGGCAGCGAACTGGCTCTGATACCAGCTGTTATCGCCGTCATGCAGGCCGTCGGCGGAGTAAACCGTGACGACGCCGTCCGCCCAAACCGGAGAGCTGGTCAGCGCGAACAGGGACAGCAGAGCAAGTCGGGAGAGTTTCATCGTTTAAGCCTCATCGGATAGTTAGTTATTCTGGTGTAGACCAGATTTGCCTTCACGCTACCGAGGGTTTATGACAAAACGATGAAAGAAGTGTGTCGAAGGAGTTAAAACGAGCGGGATGCGTAGCCCCGGCACGCGCTAGCGCCACCGGGGAGATCAAAAAATTTAACTAATAAAATCAATGGGTATCGACTTCGATCCGCAGGCTATCATGCCGCCAGTATTCAATATCGTAATCGAGAATACGCCCGTGCTGATCGTAATTCAGCCTGCGCAACAGCAGCGCCGGGCGCCCCTCCATCACCCCCAGCGCCTCGGCGGCCTGCGGCGGCATTGAGGTGGGATAAAACGACAGATGCATACTGGTATAGATCAGGTCGTAGTGAGTTTGATAAATCTCGGTCAGACTGCCGTTGAGATCGTGGCGCAGCAGCTCAGGCACCCGCGCGGGCAGACAGTGGTTTTCGCAGTAGCACACCGGCCGGCCGTCGGCATAGCGCAGCCGGGTCAGCAAATAGACCTGATCGAAGGGCTGCAGCGCCAGAGGCGCCATCACATCCAGCGGCACGGCAGCCAGGCGGCCATCAAGCAGCACCGTTTTCGGTTCGCGACCCTGCTCGAGACACAGCTTGTGGAAGTTGGTATTTTGCGTCGGATCCAGCCATAGACGCTCCGGCGTCACAAACCAGCCGCGGCGGTCGGCGCGGTAAATCACGCCGCTGGCCTCCAGCTGCGCCAGGCTCTCACGCACCGTAATCCGCGTCGTGTTGAACAGCGCGCACAGCTCGCGCTCGGAAGGCAGCTTGTCGCCGCTTTTGAGGGCGCCGTTTTGAATACGCGCCTGCAGCTGCGCCTTAATCATCAGGTATTGCGGCATCTCGCCAGAGGGTGATTTCATGTTTACTCACTGCCACTTTTCGTGCGCTCATTATACATAGCCAGATGAATTTTTTGTTGCAGCGCCACATTTCCTTTGACCCTTTCCCGGCTTTGTCTCCATGATAACTATAAATCTGGTATAGACCAAATGGTGAGACAAATGACTTCACGAAATTACCTGCTGCTGACCCCCGGCCCGTTAACCACTTCCCGTACGGTGAAAGAGGCGATGTTGTTCGATAGCTGTACCTGGGATGATGATTACAATCTCGGCGTGGTACAGACCATTCGCCAGCAGCTGGTGCAGTTGGCTACCCCGGCCGACGGTTATACGGCGGTGCTACTGCAGGGTAGCGGCAGCTACGCGGTCGAAGCGGTGCTCGGCAGCGTCATCGGCGAACAGGGCAAAGTGCTAATCGTCAGCAATGGCGCCTATGGCGCGCGTATGATTGAGATGGCGCAGCTGATGGGCATCGCCTGCCACCCTTACGACTGCGGCGAAGTCTCCCGTCCGGACGCGGCCGCGATCGAACAGATCCTGCAGAACGACCCGGCGATCACCCATATCGCGATGGTACACAGCGAAACCACCACCGGCATGCTGAATCCGATCGAAGAGGTGGCCGAACTGGCGAAACGGTACGATAAACGCTATATCGTCGATGCGATGAGCAGCTTTGGCGGCATTCCACTGGATATCGCCGCGCTGAATATTGATTACCTGATAAGCTCCGCCAACAAATGCATTCAGGGCGTGCCGGGCTTTGCCTTCGTGATTGCCCGCGAAGCGGAGCTGGCCGCCTGCAAAGGCCGTTCGCGCTCGCTGTCGCTGGATCTGTACGCCCAGTGGCGCTGCATGGAGGACAATCACGGCAAGTGGCGCTTCACCTCGCCGACCCATACCGTGCTGGCCTTCGCCCAGGCGCTGAAAGAGCTGGCGCAGGAGGGCGGCGTCAGCGCTCGCCATCAGCGCTACCGCAACAATCAGCGCCGGCTGGTCGCCGGGATGCGCGCGCTCGGCTTCCGGCCGCTGCTCGACGATAGCCTGCATTCGCCGATCATTACCGCCTTTTATTCACCGGATGCGCCGCAGTATCGCTTTCACACCTTCTACCAGAAGCTGAAAGATCAGGGCTTCGTTATCTATCCGGGCAAAGTATCGCAAAGCGACTGCTTCCGCATCGGCAACATTGGCGAAGTCTACGACGCCGATATCACCGCCCTGCTGGCGGCTATCGACAACGCCATGTACTGGAAACAAAAAGGAACCGCCATGAACCGTATTAGCGCACTGATCCTTGACTGGGCAGGCACCACCGTAGACTTCGGCTCTTTCGCCCCGACGCAAATCTTCGTCGAGGCCTTCCGCCAGGCCTTCGATATTGAGATCACCCTTGAAGAGGCCCGCGTGCCGATGGGGCTTGGCAAATGGCAGCACATTGAGGCGCTGGGCAAACTCCCTGCTGTCGACAGCCGCTGGCAGGCCAAATTCGGCCGTGCGATGACTGCCGCCGATATCGATGCGATCTACGCCGCGTTTATGCCGCTGCAAATCGCTAAGGTTGTCGATTTTTCCGCACCAATAGCCGGCGTGGTCGACACCATCGCCACGCTGCGCGCCAAGGGCCTGAAGATCGGCTCCTGCTCGGGCTATCCGCGTCCGGTGATGGAAAAGCTGGTACCGGCCGCCGCCGCCCAGGGCTACGCCCCGGACCACTGGGTCGCCACCGATGACCTTGCCGCCGGCGGTCGTCCGGGCCCGTGGATGGCGCTGCAGAACGTGATTACCCTGGGCATAGACGATGTGGCCCACTGCGTGAAGGTCGATGATGCCGCGCCGGGCATCAGCGAAGGGTTACATGCCGGGATGTGGAGCGTCGGGCTGGCGGTGTCCGGTAACGAATTCGGCGCTACCTGGGAGGAGTACCAGGCGATGTCGAAAGCGGAAATCGCCACCCGCCGCGAGCGGGCGGCAGGCAAACTGTATGCCGCCGGGGCGCATTATGTGGTTGATACCCTGGCGGACCTGCCGGAAGTGATTGCCGACATCAATGCCCGGCTGGCAAAAGGCGAGCGGCCTTAAGCGGGTGAATTCACCTTCACTTTGGCCGCCACCAGCAGGCCGGTAAACAGCATCAATATCCCTGACAACACCAGCGGCGACAGCAGCCCTAAGTGGTCAAGCGCAATGCCGCCGACCGCGGCGCCGCAGGTGTTGGCCAGCTGGATCACCGCCACCTGAATCGACCCGGCTTTTTCCGCCTGATCGGAGAGGGAACGGGTGATCCACGTTGACCACCCCACCGGGATCAGCGCAAACGCGAAGCCCCAGATAATCGCCACCGTCGAGGCGATGATTTTGCTCTCTCCCCACAGCACCAGCGCCACCGCGCAGGCGGTCAGCACCAGCGGCGCAATCGCCAGCGCCGCTTTCACCGAACGCTTGAGCAGCACCGAGGAGAGCGAGGTGCCGATAAAGCTGGCGATACCAAAGCTCAGCAGTACCAGCGTCAGGCCGTCGACATCAAACCCGGCGAGGGTCATGTAAACCGGGCGAATATAGGTAAAGAAGGCAAACTGTCCGGCAAAGGCCATGAAAATGGCGCACATTCCGGCCATCACCCCCGGACGCTTCAGCAGACCAAACATATTTTGCTGCTGAGAAGCCGATTCCCCGGGCAGCGACGGCAGCGCTTTCAGCACCCAGAGCGTACACAGCACGCCCATTACCGCAGCGCCGTTAAAGACGTTGCGCCAGCCGATAAGCCCGCCAAGGAAACTGCCCAACGGGGCGGCGATCACCAGCGCGATTGATACCGCGCCGAAGATAATCGATAGCGCTTTCGGCACCACGCGCATCGGCACCAGCCGCATGGTCAGCGATGCGGACATCGCCCAGAAACCGCCGAGCGCCAGGCCCAGACAGGCGCGCCCCAGCAGTAGCAGGGTGAAGCTATCAGCGAAAGATACCAGCAGGCAGGAAAAGGTCAGCAGCAGTGAAAACAGGATAACCACATAGCGGCGATCGGTTTTACCTATCACCGTGGTGATAAACAGGCTGGAAAACATCGCGACGAATGCCGTCGTCGTCACCGACTGCCCGGCCATCCCTTCGGAGATGCCTAAATCCAGCGCCATCGGCGTCAGCAGGCTGACCGGCAAAAACTCAACGGTAATCAGGCAGGCGACGCAGAAAGCAACCGCGAAAACCGCCGACCAGTTTGGCCGCGCGAGATCGCGTGCATGGGGTTTGGTTTCATTTGAATGACTCATGAGTGACCTGCGAAGAAAGTGGCGGAAAGCTGCGCAGTGTAACATTTTGTTTGTGACGCATTTAACGTTTTCGCAACTATTCTCGCTTTTCATAAGAGGATGCGTAGCTGCTCGCATGTTTAAAAAAACGATGCTTACTATCGCTTTAACAAATCTCAGGAGAATTTAATATAGCACTATGTGCTATACTTTTAACGACAGGATGTCAGCAATGCGTATCTTCAAAACCAAATGGTTCGCCAGAGAGGCTAGCTCTCATGGCATTTCCGACGACGAGCTCTATCAGGCAATTCAATCTGCGCTTCAGGGCAAGGTGGTTGATTTAGGAGAAGGGGTTTATAAAAAGCGACTCAACAAGAATCGCGATCGCGCAATCATCCTTACCAAAAGCGCAGAGTATTGGTTTTATACCTTTCTATATGCCAAACAGGATATGGCCAATATCAACCATCGCGAGTTAATGGGTTTTCGTGAGTTAGCAAAACACTATGCCAATCTCTCTGAAGAGAAAACGACGGTCTTAGTTAAAAGTAAAGAACTGGTGGAGATTTGCGATGACAGCAAAAAATAAATACAAAAGCCCGGCTTTCGAAGCGATCCATAGCGCTGCGTCGGGGCTATTCAGCGTTGGCGCAATCCCACAGGAAACAATGCGCCATTTTGATGAATCATGTCTCGGTAGCGTAGCCGCACTTCAACCCATTGAAATTAAAGCGCTACGTGAACAACTCAATGTTAGCCAACCCGTGTTCGCTCGTTATCTGAATACCAGCGTGTCTACCGTGCAAAAATGGGAGACTGGCGCTAAGCGACCAAGCGGAATGTCATTAAAATTGCTTAGCGTCGTACAAAAACACGGCCTGAAAATCCTACTGTAGTTATCCTGCCGGATGGCGCTTACGCTTATCCGGCCTGCAAGTGACGAGTGCGGAAACCGTAGGCCGGATAAGGCGCAGCCGCCATCCGGCACAAAAAGCGATGAACCCCAGGCCGAATAACTATGAGATCAGTGCAGCCAGTGCACGCCGTCTTCCGGGAGAAACAGGTCGTTATAGCGCTGCTGAAGGTTATGCAAATCGCTCATATCCGGATCCAGCTCGCGCAGAAACCCTTGCGCCAGGCGGATCTGCGCCTCGGTGATCGGCGCCGCTAAACGCGCTTTTTGCATCAGGCGATACCAGTAATGCAGGTTTTTTTCGCTGGCGTCGACAATCGCGACCTGCCAGATGAGCAGCACCTGGGCGGCGTTCTGCAGATGTGCTTCATTCGGCCGCTCCAGGTAACGCAAATACTCATTACCGGCGGTTTTTCCCAGCTGATCGATCATCGATTCCAGCGGGACAGGCGTGATGCCGAGGCGTTCGCTCAGGCGGCGGATCGCGCGGCGTGAATCAGAGGTAAGCACCCGAAATCCCACAACAAACACCACTACCAGGGTGGCCAGTCCTATCCAGATCATGCATCCTCTCATCCAATCGCAGCCTGACTATCATAATGGGAATTTGCCTGCTGTCGACTGTCGGACCTGGCATAATGCGCAAGAAATAAAAAAAAG
>NZ_GL882806.1:86185-92036 GCF_000195655.1 Klebsiella sp. MS 92-3 | reverse complement strand
CTGCTGTGGCTGGCCTGCGGCCCGGCGCGAAGGCCGGGCAAGGTTACCAAATACCTGGTGAATCAGGCGGTCTGCAAAATACGGTTCTTTTTCTCGCGGCGAATTTTACGCTCTTCAAAGATAGCCACGATGGCCATCAGGCAGATACAGCCGACGGCGGCGGCGTCCAGCGCCGCAAAGGTGCCGGCCCAGCCGGTCAGGCCGAAGACCGGGGTGCCGTCGGCGATCATCCCGAGACCCAGTTTGGCGAAGCTATCGCCGATCAGATAGGCGAAGGTGCCCTTGATTCCATCGGCGGCGCCGATCGCTTTTTTCGGTACGAAACCGACGGCGGCGACGCCGATCAACAGCTGCGGACCAAACACCAGGAAGCCCAGCGCAAACAACGAGGCCAGATAGACGTACTGGTTGCTGGCGTGTTGGTAAACCCCGAGGGTGGCGATAATCAGCGCCAGCGCGATGCAGGCCACCAGCGCGCGGCGGCCGTTGGCCAGATCCGACAGCCAGCCCCACAGCAGCGTGCCGACCAGCGCGCCGACCTCAAACAGGGTAAAGCCCTGAATCGCCACCTCTTTCGACAGCTTCAGCTCCTGGAAGGCGTACACGGTGGACCACTGATCGATACCGATACGCACCACGTAGAGGAAGATGTTGGAGAAGCACAGCAGCCAGATCACTTTGTTTTTCAGCACGTACTCGACAAAGATCTGCCACTTGGTCATCGCATTTTCTTCGGTCTCTTTGTCCTCTTCGCTGATCGCTTCGCCAAACAGCTCTTCCGCCGTGCCGAGGCCGTAGGATTCCGGAGAGTCGCTACCGTAGCGCAGACCGATAAAGCCAACGATCAGCGCAATAATCGACGGGAAGATAAACATGCCGATCACATGGCCGTCGAACAGATAGTTGGCGCCAAACAGCGCCACGCCCGCCGCGCCCGCGCCGCCGAGGTTGTGGGAGATATTCCAGAAGCCGAGGAAAGTGCCGCGTTTGCGTCTGGGCGTCCACTTGGTGATGGTGGAATAGCTGCACGAGCCGCCGGTGCTCTGGAAGAAACCGCTCAGCGCATAGAAGGCGATCATCAGGAACAGGCTGGTAGAACCCGCCCCCATGCTGGCGCTAAAGCCCAGCATACAGATGGCGGAGAGGATCAGCATAAACGGCAGGAACTGCTTGGTGTTTTTACCGTCGGCATAATAAGAGACCAGCGTCTTGCCCACGCCGTAGGTGATGGAGAAGCCCAGGCCAATCATCCCCAGCTGCGTCATGCTCAGCCCGTAGGTGGAGATCATGTCGTTCTGCGCGATGTTAAAGTTCTTGCGGATCAGGTACATGGTCAGGTAGCCGATGAAAACCACCAGATAGGACTGCATGAAAGGTTTGAACCACATTTTGCGCCGCACATCGAGCGGCAGATCCAGGGTCGGCTTGCGCACCTGATTCAGAAAGGCCAGCATGGGTATCTCCTGAGCTGATTTTTTATGCCTGCGTAATAACCAGGCATTGTAAAAACCAGCGCGCCGTCTGGCCTGAGACGGCGTCCAGGTAAAACCGGGAAAATTTCTTAGTTTTGCCCCGTTCGCGGCGAAAGGGTGAGCTACATCACGCTTCGCTGGCGGTACGCGGCGCCTGCGCGTTTAAAAACGGCAGCAGCAGCAGCGCGGAAATGCCGGCGGCAATCGCAATCACCACGAAGAATCCGGTCCAGTGCCAGATATCCATCACCTGCGCCAGCGGCCAGCCGGAAAGCGAGGCGCCAAGATAAGCGAACAGGCCGACAAACCCGGTTGCCGCCCCGGCGGCTTCTTTATGCGAACATTCCGCCGCCGCCATGCCGATCAGCATCTGCGGGCCGAAAACGAAGAAACCGGTAGTGAAGAAGCAGGCCGCCTGCATGACATAGCTGGCGAACGGCATCAGCCACAGGCCGCCAACCGACAGCAAAATTCCGGCGGCGAAAATCAGGTTCATCGGCCCACGGTTGCCGTTAAACAGCTTATCCGAGCCCCACCCCGCCACCAGCGCGCCGATAAAACCGCCCAGCTCAAACATGGTCACCGCCGAGTTAGCGGTCACCAGATCGACGCCTAGCGTCTCCGACATATACAGATTGCCCCAGTCGTTAATCGCCGCCCGCACCACGTACACCAGCACATAGCACAGCGACAGTAGCCAGATGTAGGGATTGGCCAGCACGTAGCGGGTCAGGATCGCTTTACGAGACATCCCAGCGCCTTCCTGCTGCTGGGCGATTTCCAGCGCATCGTGACGCCAGTCGCCCACGGCGGGTAACCCCACCGCCTGCGGGCGATCGCGCAGCCGCCAGCACAGATACAGTCCGGCGAGGATCGCCAGACAGCCGGCGATGGTCATCCCGGCACGCCAGCCGTAGTGCAGCGCCGCCGCTCCCACCACCATCGGGATCAGCGCGCCGCCGACGTTATGCGCCGTATTCCATAGCGCCCACCAGCCGCCGCGCTCGGTCCGCGAATACCAGGCCGTCAGCAGTCGGGCGCAGACCGGCGAGCCCCAGCCCTGGAAGAAGGCATTCAGTGCCCACAGCAGCGCGAAAGCCCATAGTGAGGAAGAAAAACCGAACAGAATATTCACCACCCCGGTGGCGATAAGCCCCAGCCCCATAAAATAGCGGGCGTCGGAGCGGTCGCTGACGATACCGGAGAAAAATTTCGACAGCCCGTAGGTGATATAGAACAGCGTGGCCAGCAGGCCAATATCGCTGCGGGTCAGGACGTTGCTGGCGAGAATTTCCGGGACCGCGGCGTTAAAGCTTTTGCGGGTGAAATAGAACAGCGCGTAGCCCAGCCAGATGGTCAACAGGATATGGCGACGCCAGTAGCGATAACGCGCATCAAGCTCGCGTTTATCGCTAATCGGCGCAGCGTCCGGCGGGGCTTTTAAAAAGGCGAACATCGGCGATCCTCTCAGGCGTAACGCAGCGGTAGATTGACGCACACCCGGGTACCATGGGTGCAGGAGATCGTCAGTGTGCCGCCCAGGGCGGTCACGCGCTCGCGCATGCCGGTCAGGCCGAACCCCTGCAGATTCGACCCCGGCGGCAGGCCGCAACCGTCATCTTCCAGCACCAGCATTAGTCGCTCATCCTGCTGCCAGCCCTGCAGAGTGACAGCGCTGGCGCTGGCGTGCTTGACGATATTATTCAGCCCCTCCTGGCAAACGCGAAACAGCGTCACGCGCTGGTTCTCGCTCAGTCCCGCCTCGTTAATCCGCCAGTCGAGATGGCTGACAATGCCGCGGTCCTCCAGCTCCATCTCGCGCATCAACGAACGTACCGCCTGCTCCAGCGGCAGGTCGTCGAGCTGACGCGGACGCAGACGGCCTAGCAGTCTACGCACCGAGTCGTAAACTCCCAGCGACAGCTGTTCTATCAGCTGACCGCTCTGGCGCACGCTGGCATTGTCCGGCGCCAGCCGCTGTACTATCCCGGCCTGGGTGCGGATCGCGGTGATGGTCTGGCCGATATCATCATGGAGCTCGCGGGCGACGTCTCGCCGCACGCTCTCTTCGGTCTCCAGCAGGCGTTCCGCCAGCCGACGATTACGCGCCAGCTCGCTTTGTAATGACTGGTTCAGCTCGCGTAACCGCTGGATCCCCGCCCCCAACAGCAGCCCGGTGAGGCTCTGTGCCAGCAGGGAAAGCAATAAATCGACCGGGTGATCGTGCCAGGTCTGGCTGGCAATCAAGGCGATAGCGTTCATCAGGGTGGCGATCAGCGCTCCCTGCCAGCCGTAGTGCCAGGCGAGGGCGATAATCGGCAGCGCCAGACAAAACGGGGTAAAGCGGGAGAGCTCGGCGGGCAGGCCAAGCTGCAGCCACAGGCTAATGGTGAATAACAGCAGATACCAGATCAGATGCCGCCCGCGCCAGTTAACCGGCTGCGCCACCAGCGCCGGCCCCAGCGGCCGCCAGACGGTGCTGGTAAGATAGTGCCAGAAAACCAGGCAGGTCGGCGCCAGCGTCAGGCCGCCGGTCAGCGTCAACAGCAGGGCGTTAAGCCCCTCGTCCCCCTCCGCCAGCCACGGCAGCGATTGCAGCAGCGCGGCGGCCATTAACGCCCCGCCCTGACGCAGCAGCGTCAGCCAGTCGCGCTGCTGCCGGTAGCGCGAGATCAACGCCACCGGCAGCAGAGTCAGCAGGCTTCCGGTCATCAAAATTATCGGGTGCGCCAGCGCCACCTCCTGCGCCAGCCATAAGATAAGCAGCCACTCGGTTCCCAGCAGCACTGGCCAGTAGCCGCGGGGGCATTGCAGCATTAACCCCAGCCGCAGGCCAAAGGGAAACAGCAGCACCGCTAAATCCGCGCGTTCCACCAAATGCAGACTGATGCTCCACAGGCAGAACCAGGCGGCCGCGAAGATAAAGGCGCAGCCGATGACCGACAGCAATCGTGAGACGACGGCCTTCATTGCCAGCTATCGAACATGCGGCGCGCCAGCTCAACGTCGTTGCTGACGCCCAGCTTTTCCAGCAGGTTGGCGCGGTGTACGTGGACGGTTTTCGGCGACAGACCGAGCTCGGCGGCAATCTCTTTCACCGCCATGCCCTGCGCCAGCTTTTCCGCCACCTGACGCTCGCGTTTGGTGAGCGGATCCTGGCGCCCGGCGGCCAGCTTCATGGCGATATCCGGCGTGAGATAGCAACCGCCCGCCGCCACCGTGCGTACCGCGGCGATAAGTTCATCGGGGCTGCAGCGTTTCGACAGGAAGCCGCGCGCGCCGGCGTTCAACGCCTGCTCGATCAGCGCCGGGCTATCGTGTACCGACAGCATGATGGTCGCCATCCCCTTCGGCAGCTGGCTGAGCAGCTCCAGCCCGGAAATATCCGGCATTGAGATATCGCAGATACAGACCTGCACGCCGCGCCCCGGTAGCCCCGTCAGCGCCTCGCGGCCGCTACCAAATTCGGCGACAACCTGAAAATCAGCTTCCAGCCCCAGCAGCTGAGCAAAGCCGGAGCGGACAATCAAATGATCGTCAATAAGGGCGATGGTGGTCATGGTGTGTCCTGGTGCCTGAAAACGCCGGATGGCGGCGTAAACGCCTTATCCGGCCTACGGATTCACTGCTTGTAGGCCGGATAAGCGCAGCGTCATCCGGTAAAGGCGCTTACCTTAGCGATAAGCGCGTGGCTGTTCAAGCCTTGAGCGCTATTCGAAGAACACCGCAATTTTGTTAAACATGGTGGGATCGGACTGGTTACGCGCCACTTTGGTGACATCTTCCAGCTTTTCAATCTGGCTAATCATCTGCCCCAGTCGCTGGTCATCATTTACCAGCAGCCAGATGCGGCTGTGTTCGCTGCCCTGAATTGGCAGACAGAGAATGCCTTCGACGTTAAACGCGCGACGGGCAAAAAGCCCGCACACGTGGGTCATGACGCCGGGATGGTTGCGGACGGTGAGTTCCAGAATGACGTTATCACATTGTTTTTGCATGGCTTATTCCCCCACCATTTCAGTATTGGCCGCACCCGGCGGTACCATCGGATACACTTTCTGCTGTGCGTCGATGCGCACGTGGATCAGCGCCGGCCCCGGACGGTCGATGATCGCCTGCAGCGCCGCCTGCGGATCGACTTCATTATTTAAATCACAGGTTTGCAGGCCAAAACCGGCGGCAATCTGCATAAAGTTAATCATCCCCGGATAGGTGGCGGCAAAAACGCCCTGCTGATAGAACAGGCTCTGCTGCTGATGCACCAGCCCCAGCGCTTCGTTGTTCAGCAGGATAATTTTTACATCCAGCTGATTTTCGGCGGCGGTGGCCATCTCCTGAATATTCATCATCAGGCTGCCGTCGCCGGAGAAGCAGATAAC
>NZ_GL882806.1:83769-86043 GCF_000195655.1 Klebsiella sp. MS 92-3 | reverse complement strand
GCCCGCGCCGATGGCTGCCGGCAGGCCGAAGCCCATGGTGCCGAGGCCGCCGGAGGTCAGCCACTGGCGCGGACGATTGAGCGGGTAGGCCTGCGCCGTCCACATCTGGTGCTGGCCAACGTCGGTAGTGATGATCGCTTCATCATCCACGCAGGCGGCCACGGCGTTAATCAGGCCGTAATGGGAGAGCGGGTCGCTTTCCTGCGGGATGGCGCAGGGGAATTCGCGCTGCAAGTCGGCCACCAGCTGGCGCCATTCCTCGCGCGGCTGCGCCTCAATCTGCGGGTTCAGCTGGGCTAAGACTTCCGCCACATCGCCCTGAATCGCCACGTGCGGTTGCTTAATTTTGCCCAGTTCGGCGCGGTCGATATCGACGTGGATAATCTTCGCGTTCGGGCAGAACTGCTCGGTCTTGCCAATCGCCCGGTCATCAAAACGGGCGCCTAAAACAATAAGTAAATCCGCCTCCTGCAGAATGAAGTTGGTGCTGCGCGCGCCGTGCATCCCCAGCATCCCCAGCGACAGCGGGTGCGCCTTCGGCAGCATGCCCAGCGCCATTAAGGTCATGGTGGTCGGCAGGTTGGCTTTTTCCGCCAGCTCACGGATCGCCTGCGGCGCGTTAATCACCCCGCCGCCCAGATACAGTACCGGGCGTTTCGCCGCGTTGATCATTGCCGCCGCTTCACGCACGCTTTCAGGCGCGAATGCCGGTGCCGGGGCGCGCTCGCCAGGCTCAGGCAGCGCTTCCAGCTCAATGGTCGCCGACTGCACGTCCTTAGGAATGTCTATCCACACCGGCCCGGGACGTCCGGACTGGGCAATACGGAAGGCGTCGCTGATCACCTGCGGCAGCTCGGCAATGTCGCGCACCAGATAGTTATGTTTGGTGATGGGGATAGAGATGCCGTAGGTGTCCACTTCCTGGAAGGCGTCGGTACCGATCATCGAGGCCGGTACCTGGCCGGTGATGCAGACCAGCGGAATCGAATCCAGGCGGGCATCGGCGATCGCCGTCACCAGGTTCGTCGCCCCCGGGCCGCTGCAGGCCATACAGACCGCCGGCTTGCCTTCGGTACGCGCCATCCCCTGGGCGATAAAGCCCGCGCCCTGCTCATGGCGCGCCAGGATGTGGCGGATCTGCGTGCTCTGGCTTAAGGCATCGTAGATAGGCAGGATGGAGCCGCCCGGAATGCCGCTGACCATAGTGATACCCTGGCGCTCCAGTAAATGAACAACCAGCTGCGCGCCGGTAAAGCGCATTGTGTTTGATGTGGTGCCCGAACTTGCCATGCTCCAGTCCTTTTCTTCTGGGCCGACTTTACCGGGGGGCTCGCCAACAAAAAACCCCGCTCGGTTTGCGCCGGCGGGGTTTGGAATTCGTGTTGTTCCGGACCCTACGGCGCATTGCCGACGACGACCACCACAGACACGACGACCACCGCGGCTGGCGCGGTTTTTAGTAGGGTCGAAGCGATCAGGGTTGCGTTCATTAGGGACCTGTTGTGTCGAAAAATAAGCTGAATTTATACAAACACAGGTTTTACGTTTTCACAATGGATTTATTTTCATCCACGAAAATTTGCGCGAAAGATCACAGTTCGGCGCAAAAGGACAGAAAACAAAAAACCCCGCCGGAGCGAGGTTTTTATCAGCATGGTTACAGGTGGTAGCCGCAAGCACACTGTATTACGTCAACGCCAAAAGTATACGCGATCGCTGCAGTTCGCGCAATTTAAGGTCGGTTTTTCTCTGTCATAGAGTATGGATGAGAGGGGCGGATTTGTCCAAAAAATACTGTTCATCCATACAGTGTTTATCTATACTGGGTGTGTTCACTTTGTGCCATTCGGGGGCCGCAAGTTTGACCGGCGCAACGAAGTCCTGGCTGAAACGGGTGGTGCCGTCAGTGCCTTAACCCCGAGAGAGCACACTGTGTTACGTCAACAACGTGCAGTCACTGGCCCGCGCGGCAACGCGTGGCTCAGCGCTGCGCACCCCTGTCGTTGCAGGCGGCGGGCCGGGAAGCCGTTCATGGAAAGGACGAACTATCGGCCAGGGCAGACGCCGCCGGCGACAGGCAGGGATAAGCTGGCAACGGGCAGCGGAAAGGTACGTCAGCTTATTGTGCTCCTTAACCACAGGAGACGCGCGTATGGGCGGAATGGATATTATTATTTTGATCCTGAAACTCATGGTTGCTGTGTTGCAACTACTTGATGCAGTCCTGAAACAGTTCCGCTGATTCAGGTTCAAGTCGCACCTGAGGGGGGCGGG
>NZ_GL882806.1:75628-83659 GCF_000195655.1 Klebsiella sp. MS 92-3 | reverse complement strand
CCCCCCCCCCCCCCCGGGCGGGCGCCCGCCGGGCGTCCCGGGATGACTTGATGGAGGAAGCTATGCCACCCCTGTTAATTGCCGCCACGACGCCGGATGCACCGGGGTTCGCGGCGCTACGAATTGAAAGCCTTGAACAGCATTTCAATATGCTGCGCCGCCTGGCGGAAAACTGGCAGAGCGGCAAAAACCGCTTTAACGCGCCGGGCGAAACGCTGCTGGGCGCCTTCGTCAACCACCAGCTGGTAGGGGTATGCGGCATCAATAGCGATCCCTTCAGTCCGCAGCCGCGGGCCGGGCGCATTCGCCACCTCTACATCAGCGAACGCTACCGTCGCCGGGGCATCGGCCAGCAGCTGCTGGTCTCGGTTATCACCCACTCCAGCGCCTGGTTCGACTTTCTCAACACCCATGCCCCGGCGCAGGCCTGGCCATTTTATGAAAGGCTTGGTTTCCGCCCGGTGTACGATGAACCGCGGGTGACGCATCGCCTGTTTTGTTCGCTTTAACCCCCCGCTGGCAGGCAGCGCGGGCGCGTGTTACATTCCGGTGACCTTCACTGTTGAACCTGTCTGCGATGACCCTCACCGTATTCTGCATTTTGCTGTTCGCCGCCCTGCTGCACGCCAGCTGGAACGCTATCGTCAAAGCCAGCGGCGATAAAATGTACGCGGCGATCGGCGTCAGCGGCTCGGCCGCGCTGATCGCCCTGGTGATGCTCCCCTTTGCCCCGCAGCCCGCGCTGGTCAGCGCCCCCTATCTGCTGGCGTCGTGCGCGTTACAGGTGGTGTATACGGTGCTGGTGGCGAAGACCTACCAGGTATCGGATATGAGCCAGACCTATCCGCTGATGCGCGGCACTGCGCCGCTGCTGGTGGCGGCGATAAGCGTGCTGTTCCTCGGCGATCGTCTGTCGCCGCTGGCCTGGCTGGGTATCGGCGTCATCTGCCTGGCGATTCTGGCGATGGCCTTTAACGGCCGCGCCAGCTCGCGCAAAGGCATCGTGCTGGCGCTGATCAACGCCTGCTTTATCGCCGGTTATACGCTGGTGGACGGCACCGGCGTCCGGCTGGCGGGCTCGGCGCTGGGCTACACCCTGTGGACCTTTTTTATGAACGGCTTCTGCCTGCTGTGCTGGGCGATGGTGGCGCGACGGCGTGAGGCCAGTCGTTATTTACGTCAGCACTGGAAAAAAGGCATCCTCGGCGGGATCGGCACCATGGGCTCCTACGGCCTGGCGCTATGGGCGATGACCCAGGCCCCGCTGGCGGTGGTCGCCGCGCTGCGTGAAACCTCCATTCTCTTCGGCGCGCTGATCGCCTTTATCGTCCTGAAAGAGCAACTGATGCCGCTGCGCATCGTGGCCGCCTGCGGGATTGCCGCCGGGGCGATCCTCCTGCGCCTGGCGTAGCCTGAGATGGCAACATTAGTTGCCGTTCCTGTTTACATAATCTGCCTGGAATTCCCTCAACAATCGGCACTTTGCAGTTGTTCTGTCATTTTAATATGGTAGATTCCTCCATCGTTTACGGGATGTGGCAGTCACATATTCTTCATTTTTCTTTACTCACAAAGTATTCATCGACATGAAACGGCATAAGAACTTCAATTTGTTGTTGATGCTGGTACTGCTGGTGGCCGTCGGCCAGATGGCGCAGACCATTTATATTCCGGCCATCGCCGACATGGCGGTCGCGCTGAACGTCCGCGAAGGGGCGGTACAAAGCGTGATGGCGGCCTATCTGCTGACCTACGGTATTTCACAGCTGTTCTACGGCCCGCTCTCTGACCGCGTCGGTCGCCGCCCGGTGATCCTCGTCGGGATGTCGATTTTTATGCTGGCGACGCTGGTAGCTATTACCACCCATAGCCTGCCGGTGCTGATCGCCGCCAGCGCCATGCAGGGGATGGGCACCGGGGTCGGCGGCGTGATGGCGCGTACCCTGCCCCGCGACCTGTACGAAGGCGCTCAGCTGCGTCATGCCAATAGCCTGTTAAATATGGGTATTCTGGTCAGCCCGCTGATTGCCCCGCTGCTCGGCGGCATCCTCGACACCCTGTGGAGCTGGCGCGCCTGCTACGCTTTCCTGCTGGTCCTGTGCGCCGGGGTGACCTTCAGCATGGCGAAGTGGATGCCGGAAACGCGCCCGGAAGGGGCGCCGCGCACCAAACTTCTGGCCAGCTACAAAACGCTGTTCGGCACCGGCGCCTTTAACTGCTATCTGCTGATGCTGATCGGCGGCCTGGCGGGGATTGCGGTATTCGAAGCCTGCTCCGGGGTGCTGATGGGCGCGGTGCTCGGCCTGAGCAGCATGGCGGTGAGTATTCTGTTTATTCTGCCGATCCCGGCGGCGTTCTTCGGGGCGTGGTTTGCCGGCCGGCCGAACAAGCGTTTCACGACGCTGATGTGGCAGTCGGTGATCTGCTGCCTGCTGGCAGGTCTGATGATGTGGATCCCAGGGCTGCTGGGCATCATGACCGTCTGGACCCTGCTGGTGCCTGCGGCGCTGTTCTTCTTCGGCGCCGGGATGTTGTTCCCGCTGGCCACCAGCGGCGCGATGGAGCCGTTCCCGTTCCTCGCCGGAACCGCCGGGGCGCTGGTGGGCGGCTTGCAGAATATCGGCTCCGGCGTGCTGGCCTGGCTGTCGGCGATGATGCCGCAAACCGGTCAGGGCAGCCTCGGCCTGCTGATGATGCTGATGGGCCTGTTGATTCTGCTGTGCTGGCTGCCGCTGGCCTCGCGCTTTACCCACCATCAGCAGCCGGTATAAGCGCGGCAGTGATTCACCGGATGGCGGCTGACGCCTTATCCGGGCTATCGGACTGGTCGTCTGCCGGCCCGCGCAAGCGCAGTGCCGTCATTTTGCCGGGTGGCGGCGCACGCCTTACCCGGCCTCCCTAACAACTCCGAGGGATAGCCCGGCTCTTTTTCAGGTCAGGCTATGCAGCCACTCGATAAAGGCGTCGATTTTCGGCCACTGACGGCCCGGCAGGGTGGTCACGTAATAATGCTGATGGCATTTCAGCGTCATATCGCCGAACGGGGCGATCAACTCCCCACTCTCCAGCCGCTTCTGCACCAGCCGTTTACGCCCCATCGCTACCCCGACATGATTCATCGCCGCAATCACCGCTAAATCAGAACGATCGAAGCCAATGCCCGACGATTGCGGCAGTTCAATCCCAAATTGTTGTGCCCAACTGAACCATTCATCGGTGCCGGAATCATTGCTCCATGCCTGGCGATCGTGAAGCAGCGTACAGTGGCGAAGATTGGCAGCATTTGACGTTAACTGCAGCTGGCGGGCGTAATACGGCGTACATACCGGCACGATCGCCTCATCCATCAGAAAATGGTGGCTTAGCTGCGACGACGGCGCGTCATCAAAATAGATTGCCAGATCGATACCCGCCCGCTGCAGGTTGACGTTATCGTTGCCGGTCAGCACGGTCAGCGAGATGGCCGGGTAGCGGCGACTGAAATCCCCCAGCGCCGGCACCAGCCAGCACTGGGCGATAGAGGGCCGCGAGTAGACCGTCAGACTGCCGGAGAGCTCCTGGTTTTTGATGTCCAGAATCTCCTGATTGAGACCATCCAGCGACGCCTTCAGCGCCCAGTAAACGCGCTTCCCTTCACGCGTCAGCTCCACTTTGCGGTGCGAGCGGACAAAGAGCTGGATCCCCAGCTCCTCTTCCAGCTGATTAATCCGGTGACTGACGGCGCTTGGGGTGAGCGCCAGCTCGTCGGCGGCAAGGGCGAACGACTCGTGCCGCGCCGCCACCTCAAACGTCGACAGCCTGGAGAGTTGCCAGCCGTTCAGCAACCGGGTACCTAAGGTTATTAGCACATCCACTATGCGCTCCTGGCGATAAAAGGGAGTCTGGATGATAAAAAAATAACGCCGGAACTTCCGCTAAAGGATGAGTTAATTTGACCCATAGCATATTTAGAGGTCACTTTTAGAGCTAAATCACCTTTTTGATTCAATTTGGCTCATCTGAAAGGTTATTTATATCGTTTGTCAGCCCATGCCGAGTTTCTGTTCAATAACCACACGTTACTTACGGCGAGGTGGGGTATGGAATCGCAAATTTGGGTTGTGAGCACATTGCTGATTAGCATCGTGTTAATTGTATTAACCATCGTCAAACTGAAGTTTCATCCGTTTCTGGCGCTGCTGCTGGCGAGCTTTTTCGTCGGGGCGATGATGGGAATGGGCCCGCTGGAGATGGTCAACGCCATTGAGAGCGGGATCGGCGGTACGCTGGGCTTCCTGGCGGCGGTGATCGGTCTCGGCACCATTCTCGGCAAGATGATGGAGGTCTCCGGCGCGGCGGAGCGCATCGGCCTGACGCTCCAGCGCTGCCGCTGGCTGTCGGCGGATGTGATTATGGTGCTGGTCGGCCTGATCTGCGGCATTACCCTGTTTGTCGAAGTCGGGGTGGTGCTGCTGATCCCGCTGGCATTCTCCATCGCCAAAAAAACCAATACTTCGCTGCTGAAGCTGGCTATTCCGCTGTGTACCGCGCTGATGGCGGTGCACTGCGTGGTACCGCCGCATCCGGCCGCGCTGTTCGTGGCGAATAAACTGGGCGCTGATATCGGGACGGTTATCGTCTATGGCCTGCTGGTCGGTCTGATCGCCTCGCTGGTCGGCGGCCCGCTGTTCCTCAGGCTGCTCGGCAACCGCCTGCCGTTTAAACCAGTGCCAGCCGAGTTTTCCAACCTCGACGTTCGCGAAGAATCGACGCTGCCGTCGCTCGGCGCTACGCTGTTTACCGTGCTGTTACCGATTGGCCTGATGCTGGTGAAAACCGTCGCTGAACTGAATATGGCGAAAGGCGGCACGCTGTATACAGTGCTGGAATTTATCGGCAACCCCATCACCGCGATGTTTATCGCCGTCTTTGTCGCCTATTACATGCTCGGCATCCGTCGGCAAATGGGGATGGGCGTTCTGCTGACTCATACCGAAAACGGCTTTGGGTCCATCGCCAACATCCTGCTGATTATCGGCGCCGGCGGCGCATTCAACGCGATTTTGAAATCCAGCGGCCTGGCCGATAGCCTCGCGGTGATCCTGTCGAACCTTGATATGCACCCGATTTTGCTGGCCTGGCTGGTGGCGCTTATCCTGCACGCCGCCGTTGGCTCCGCCACCGTGGCGATGATGGGCGCTACCGCCATCGTTGCCCCGATGCTGCCGCTTTATCCCGGCGTAAGCCCGGAGATCATCGCCATTGCCATCGGTTCCGGCGCCATTGGCTGCACGATCGTCACCGATTCCCTGTTCTGGCTGGTAAAACAGTACTGCGGCGCCAGCCTCAGTGAAACGTTCAAGTACTACACGACAGCGACATTTATCGCGTCGCTACTTGCACTGGCCGCCACCTTCCTGCTTTCTTTCATCATCTAAGCGAACGAGACGTAATATGAAAAACGCTGACCTGACCACCTTAACCGCGACCTTCCCGCTTGTGCAGGATCTGATCGCCCTGAAAGAAACTACCTGGTTTAACCCGGCAACCACCACCCTGGCGGAGGGGTTGCCTTACGTCGGTCTGACCGCCGACGATGTGCAAGACGCCCATGCCCGCCTTCAGCGCTTCGCGCCCTATCTGGCGGCAGCCTTCCCGGAAACCGCCGCGAGCTGCGGGATTATCGAATCAGAAGTGGTTGCCATTCCGGCAATGAAACGCAGCCTTGAGCAAAAATTCGGCCAGCCAATTAGCGGCGAACTGCTGCTGAAAAAAGACAGCCATCTGCCAATCTCCGGCTCAATCAAAGCGCGCGGTGGGATTTATGAAGTGCTGACCCATGCGGAAAAGCTGGCGCTGGAAGCCGGGCTGCTGACGACCGCAGACGATTATCGCAAATTGCTGACGCCGGAGTTTAAACAGTTCTTTAGCCAGTTCAGCATCGCCGTCGGCTCCACCGGCAACCTTGGGATGTCGATAGGCATCATGAGCGCGCGCATTGGTTTTCAAGTCACGGTGCATATGTCCGCCGATGCCAGGGCGTGGAAAAAAGCCAAACTGCGCAGCCACGGCGTAACGGTGGTTGAGTATGAAGAGGACTATGGCGTGGCGGTCGAACAGGGGCGCAAGGCAGCGGAATCCGATCCGAACTGCTTTTTCATTGATGATGAAAACTCACGCACGCTGTTCCTCGGCTATGCCGTAGCCGGCGAGCGCCTGAAGGCGCAGTTTGCCAAAGCAGGGCGCGTGGTCGATGCCGATCACCCGCTGTTCGTCTATCTGCCGTGCGGCGTCGGCGGCGGCCCCGGCGGCGTGGCATTTGGCCTGAAGCTGGCCTTCGGCGACCACGTTCACTGCCTGTTCGCCGAACCGACCCATTCGCCATGCATGCTGCTCGGCGTCTATACCGGGCTCCACGACCAGATAGCGGTGCAGGATTTAGGTATTGATAACCTGACCGCGGCCGACGGTCTGGCGGTCGGCAGGGCGTCCGGGTTCGTTGGCCGGGCAATGGAGCGCCTGCTCGACGGGTTCTATACCCTTGACGACCAGACGATGTATGACATGCTGGGCTGGCTGGCGGCAGCGGAAAATATCCGCCTTGAACCCTCCGCGCTGGCCGGGATGGCCGGAGCGCAGCGGGTCTGCGCCAGCAAAGCGTACCATCAGCTGCAGGGGCTGAGTGAGCAACAGCTGCAGCAGGCCACCCACCTGGTGTGGGCCACCGGCGGCGGCATGGTGCCGGAAGAGGAGATGGCGCAGTACCTGGCGAAGGGGCGCTAATCTTTAGCGCAGCAGCGGCATCAGCGCCTCTGGTGGCCGCTGCTGTCGTCGCAGGTCCCGCATCACTCGCATATAGGGCCCGCTAAAATCGTAGAACTGCCGGTAACCCGCGCACAGCGGGTCTTCCTGTTCGCCACAGCGGCACAGGCGCAGCCACGGGCAGCCGTAGCAGGTGCTGTTGGCCGCCGGCGCGCCTGGCTGGGTCAGCGTCTCCCCACACCAGGCGCTCAGCGTCTCGCTAAACAGTAAAATATTGATGCGCCCAATATCTTCCCGCACCCAGCGGTGAAAGACTGCGCAGAGAAACTCTCCCCAAAGCGCGGCGTCGCCGGCCGCCAGCTGCGGAATAAAATGGATAGCGGTGAGCCCCTGTTGACGAAGCTGTGCATAGAACGCCTGCGGTTGATGGCAATGATGCGCCTCCACCACGACAGCCTGAAAGGGAGTGTCATGTTGCTGGCCGGGGGCATGAGTGAGAGGCAAATTCGCCGGACATCCTGTCATGACATATCCCTAATGAATAAAACGATCGGTTGAAGGTGAGTAACAGCAAACAGGAATGCCAGAGAAAGTACTGCGAGTGCGATCAAAAATTTGTCACGAACCGCCCGCGGCTGTAAAAAATCGCTATCGTCGACATCCATCAGATGACGACGGCGGGTATAGCCCCAGAGGATCACCGCCACAATCGCCAGCACGCCGATCGACAGCCAGAACGGCAGGCCGGCGCGGTGCCAGCTGTGCTTAATCGCCAGCGCCATCAGCGCGCCGTAGCCCAACAGGGTGCGAAACCAGGCCAGCGAGGTGCGCTCTGGCTGAAGACCGGGATCGCTTTCCCGCCGCGCCCGGCGTTTATCCGCCATACACCACCAGCAGCATCACCGCGGCCACCACCGCCAGCAGCAGAATGCTAATCACCAGCAGCGTGCGGGTATAGGGAAGGTCCTGCTTGAGACGCATCGCCTTCTCGTTATTCAGCCAGCGCAGATAGCCATAGATGGCCATGCCGCCGGCAAAGAGACACAGCAGCAGGGCGAGAATTTCACGGATCAGCGGCGTGGCAAAGTCCGGCGCTAACTGGTCAAGGCCGACGCCGGCGGCGAGAAAACCGAGCGCCGTGCGGATCCATGCCAGAAAGGTGCGTTCGTTAGCCAGCGAAAAGCGGTAATCCGGCGCTTCGCCGAGGCGGGAGATTTTCATTACAGTTCCTTGTTCATCGCGCTGCAGGCTTCAGCATAGCGTAAATCAGGAACCGGGGAGAAGAACCCG
>NZ_GL882806.1:69096-75502 GCF_000195655.1 Klebsiella sp. MS 92-3 | reverse complement strand
GACCCGGCCCCCCGCGGGGCGCCGGTAGTACAACGGGGATTAATGCAGCTCAGGCCAATAATCTTTGTTGGCGGCAATGAGGTCGTCGAGGATCGCTTTCGCCACCGAGGCGCTCGGCACGGTTTTCGACAGGGTAATCGCCTGCCACAGCTTGTGGTAAGAGCGCTGTTCCCAGGCATCGACCACCAGTTTTTCCACTGCCACCTGCTGGCTCATCAGCCCTTTCTGGAAATGCGGGATGTCGCCTACCGTCAGCGGCTCCGGTCCGTTGTGGCCTACCAGACAAGGGATCTCCACCATCGCGTCGGCGTCAAAGTTATGGATCGCGCCATTGTTCGGCACAATCAGCAGCATCCTTTCCTGCGTGTTAAAGGCGATAGCCGTCGCCAGATCGACGATATAGGAGGCATGCTCGTCAATCTCCAGATCGCCGGCGGTGGATTTCCCGGCGGCGATGATCGCCCGGCAGGCGCTGAAGACGTTTTTCTCCCGATGATCCATCACCTCATTGGCGCGGGTGCGTTCCGGGTTGGAGTGGGCTACCACATAGTCCGGGAACAGATAATATTTCAGGTAGGTGTTCGGCATGGTCTGCGGATCCAGCGCCTGCACATCTTTCGCTTTGGCAAAGGTGTCGTTCCAGCTGGCCTCGGTGTGCGGATCGTTCGAGGGCGGCACATAGCCGTATTTCGCCACATATTCGCGCAGTTTCGGCATCAAATCATTGCCGTCGAGGTCCTCAATCGACGTCCACCAGCCGAAGTGGTTGAGGCCGTAGTAGCGCACGCGCATCTGTTTACGGTCTTTGAGGCCGACAATCTGCGCCATCCGCCCTTCAATGCCGATCGGCATATCGCAGATGTTGAGGATTTTGGCGTTCGGCCGCAGACGACGAGTGGCTTCCGCCACAATCGCCGCCGGGTTGGAGTAGTTAAGCATCCAGGCGTTCGGCGAATATTTTTCCATATAATCCACCAGCTCCAGCACGCCGCCGATAGAGCGCATACCGTAGGCGATCCCGCCCGGTCCGCAGGTCTCCTGGCCCAGCACGCCGTGGCGAAGCGGGATTTTCTCATCCTGTTCACGCATCGGATATTTCCCGACGCGGATATGCGCCATGACAAAATCAACATCGGTAAACGCCGCCTGCGGATCGGTGGTATAGCTGAACTCAATCTCCGGCGCCTGCTCTTTGAGGATCACTTTGCACGCCTCGGCGATGGTCTCCTGGCGCGCGCCGTCGTTGTCATAAAATTTCAGCGACCGCAGCGGAAAACGATCCTGGTTTGCCAGCAGCATCAGGACAATGCCCGGGGTGAAGGTGCTGCCGCCGCCTGCGATAACAACTGAGAATTTTTTCATGATACTGCCTCCGTCATGGTGGTATGTTCGGTCGAAAGAGAATCTTTCATCAGGTTTTCCAGCTGGTCGCGCACCTGGGGAACGTGCAGGCCGACGATGACCTGAATCCCGTTGCCGCGGCGTACTACCCCGTGGGCGCCCAGCGCTTTAAAGACGTCGTCACTTTGCGTTTTCGCCATATCGACCAGCGCGATGCGCAGTCGGGTGGCGCAGTTGTTGATGCTTTCAATGTTGTCGGCGCCGCCGAGGGCCTGCAGGAAGCCAGCGGCCTGACCCAGCCGGGTCTCTGGCGCGGCGGCGGCCGTGGTTTTACCTCGTGCCGCCTGGTAATCGGCCTTGCTGTAGAGCTTGATTTCGCTCTCTTCCCTGCCAGGCGTCTTCAGGTTCAGACGCAGGATCAGGGTACGGAAGACTACGAAGTAGAGGGCGGTGAAACAGAGGCCGATGCCTATCTGAATGAACATCATCGAGGCGTGGTGATGGAACATTGGGATCCAGTTTTGCGGCAAGAATTGATCGAGCAGGCCGCCGCCGAAGTTGCCTACTACTCCGCAGATGTACATCACCGTCGCCATAGTCGCCGCCAGCACCGCGTGAACGGCGAACAGCAGCGGCGAGATGAAGAGGAAGGTGAACTCCAGCGGCTCAGTGATCCCGACCAGCATCGCGGTCAGGGTGGCGGGGATCAGCAGGCCGGCGACCTTGACGCGGTTTTCCGGCGCGGCAGTGAAGTAGAGCGCCAGCGCAATCCCCACCGAACCAAACACTTTCGAGTTACCGTGCAGGGCAAAGCCGCCCTCCGGGAACAGCGTCTTCAGCGGTTCCGTACTCTGACTGAACGCCTGCAGGTGCTCTGCCCAGTAGACCTGCAGTCCGCCCTCCACCACCGCAGGGCCAAAGATGAACGGGCCATAGACGAAGTGGTGCAGGCCGGTGGGGATCAGGATGCGCTCAAGGAAGATGTAAACCCACACCCCAAGCGCCCCGGCTGAGCGCAGGAAGGCCTGCAGTGATTCAATGCCCAGCTGGACCTTTGGCCAGCCGAGCAGGGTCAGCCAGGCGCAAGGGATCATCGCGAGGAAGGCGACAATGACCACAAACGATGAACCCTGAAAGATGCCGAGGAATACCGGCAGGGGTTTATCGAAATAGCGATTGTGCAGGGCCGTCACCAGACCGGAGATGACGATGGCGCCGATAATGCTGGTGTCGAGGGTTTTAATCCCGGCAATCATCGTCAGGCCGCTGCCGGCCGTGGGTTCAGCGGAAAAATCGACGCCGAAGAAGTGGCCCCAGGTCATCCCCATGGCGTTGATAAAATAGTTCCAGGTGAGAAAGCTCACCAGCACCGCCAGACAGGCCCGGCCCTGGGCCTGTTTCGCCAGGCCGATCGGCAGACCGACGGCGAAAATCAGCGGCATATTACGAAAGACGGTCCAGCCGCCCTCCTCAATGATGTGAACGATCTGGGCAAACAGGCTGTCGGGTGCGGTCAGCGCTTCGCCGACGAACATCGGGTTGCGCAGCATGATGGCGATACCAACCACAATCCCGGCAAAAGGGAACAATAAAACCGGGGTAAACATGGCGCCGCCAAAGCGTTGTATTTGACTGAGCATTGGGAAATCCTCATGTAACAACTCGTAGGGTGAGTGGCCTTCTTTTTCTTGATTACCGGCCTGACTGGAGAATAAAAATTTGCCCGTCCGACAACATGCCGCGCCGTTGCGATTCGTGATCCCATTCATGGTTTTAATTTGGCCAAAGTTGTCTACTTCGATAACAAAAGTTAGACATCGATAAGTCAGGCATCGAAATTAACTTAATGAATGCATCTTAATTGATTGTAATTAAACTACTTTTTTAGAAAAAAGAGCACAAAGCGACATCCCCTTTTCCTGAACAAGAGGACTACTGGTGATCTACAAATCCATTGCTGACCGCCTGCGGCTGCGGCTGAATTCCGCCGACTTCGCCATCGGCAGCCCGCTACCAGGAGAGAAAAAACTGGCCGAGGAGTTCGGGGTGGCGCGCATGACTATTCGCAAAGCCATCGATCTGCTGGTGGACTGGGGATTGGTTGTGCGTCGCCACGGCTCGGGAACTTACGTGGCGCGTAAAGACGTCCATCATGAAACCAGCAATCTGACCGGCCTGGCGGAAGTGCTGCGCAAGCAGGGTAAAGAGGTGGTGAGTCAGGTGCTGGCCTTCGAGGTGATGCCCGCCCCGCCGGCCATCGCCAGTCTGCTGCGGATTAAAATTGATGAACGGATCTACTTCTCACGGCGGGTGCGCTACGTCGACGGCAAGCCGCTGATGCTGGAGGATAGCTATATGCCGGTGAAGCTGTTCCGCAACCTGTCGCTGAGTCATCTGGAAGGGTCGAAATTTGATTATATTGAGAAAGAGTGCGGGATCATCATCAGCGGGAACTATGAAACGCTGACGCCGGTGCTGGCGGACAAGCAGTTGGCGCGCTCAATGAACGTCCCGGAGCAGACGCCGCTGCTGCGTATTACCTCCCTTTCCTACAGCGACAGCGGCGAGTTTCTTAACTATTCGGTCATGTTCCGCAACGCCAGCGAGTATCAGGTGGACTATCACCTGCGCCGCGTCCAGGCGCAAAGCCCGCTAGCTTAGCCCCCAGAACAGCACGGCGAGTAGCTGCGGGGTGATAATGCGCAGGAACATCACCAGCGGATAGACGGTGGCGTAAGAGAGCGCCGCTGCGCCGCTGGTGGCGTGCAGGTTGTTGGCGAAGGCCAGCGCCGGCGGGTCAGTCATGGAGCCGGCCAGCATGCCGCACAGCGTCAGATAGTTCATTTTCGCCAGCATGCGCGCGAGGATGCCCACCGTCAGCAGCGGGATGGCGGTGATGAAAATGCCGTAAGCGATCCAGCTCAGACCATCGCCCTGGGTCAGGGTGGCGACAAAGTCACCCCCCGATTTTAGCCCGACCACCGCCAGAAACAGCACTATCCCCAGCTCGCGCAGCGCCAGGTTGGCGCTCGGCGGCATAAACCAGTACAGCTTGCCGATACTGCCGATACGCCCAAGGATCAGCGCCATAATCAGCGGCCCACCGGCCAGTCCCAGCTTCAATGCGGCAGGGAAGCCGGGAATAAACAACGGGATAGATCCCAGCAGTACCCCGAGTCCGATGCCGATAAACACCGGCAGCATCTGGACCTGCTGCAGCTTCTGCTGAGCGTTACCCAGTTCGGCGGCCACGGCGTCAATTGCCTCCGGACGGCCGACCAGGTTGAGGATGTCACCAAACTGCAGGCTGGCGCTGCTGCTGGCTACCAGCTCGACGCCTGCCCGGTTAAGCCGGGAGATCACTACGTCATAGCGCTGTTTGACGTGCAGATCGCGTATTTTCTTCCCCAGCACTTTTTCGTTAGTGACCACCACCCGCTCCACTTTCAGATCGGTGCCGCGCGTCGACAGCGAGGTCGCCACCTCCTGGCCTATCACCAGCTGCGCATTGTGCAAATCCTCAGGTCGCCCCACCAGGTGCAGCAGGTCGCCAGCCTGGATAAGGGTGCCCGGCGCAGGCACCATCAACAGCTCACCGCGTTTCAGCCGCGAACAGACGATGTTGTCGCTATTGAGCATCGGCACATCCTGAATCGCCATCTGGTTGAGGTTGGGGTTTTCCACCCGCACGTTGATGGTGTGTAAATGGGCGTGGCCGTTACCGCTGCTCTCCTCAAACCGCTGGGCCTCTTTCTCGACATTAATGCGGAAGAACAGGCGCACCAGCCACATGGTCAGCAAAATGCCGCAGATGCCGAACGGATACGCCATCGCGTAGCTCATCCCCATCTGATCGACCACCTCGAACGGTACGCCGAGATCGCGCAGAATTTGCTGCCCGGCCCCCAGCGCCGGCGTGTTGGTCACCGCACCGGAGAAGATACCGAGCACCACCGGGAGAGGAATATTGAACAGCTTATGCAGCACCGCGGTCACCAGGCCGCCGAGGATAACGATAAGGATAGCGAACAGATTGAGCCGCAGGCCTGAGACCCGCAGCGAGGCGAAAAAGCCCGGCCCCACCTGAATACCGATGGTGTAGACGAACAGGATCAAGCCGAATTCCTGAATAAAATGCAGCATCGGGCTGCTGAGGGCGACGCCCGCCTGATCGACAAAGTGGCCGACGATAATCCCGCCAAACAGGACGCCGCCAATGCCAAAGCCGACGCCGCGGATTTTGACATTGCCGATCCACAACCCAACCACCGCCACCAGCGCCAGCACGCTGACCGTCAATGCTATCTCACTCATGGTACCGTCCCTGTGAATAACATTATTATTAACAGGGATTATGACCGCGGCCAGGCGGATTGTATGCTGCCTGGCGCACAATAATCATGGAGTAAGATACGCTACTCAGGCGCGTTCTTATTTTTCGCTACGATAGTGAGTTGCTGAATACTTTTCTCCGGGGAAGGAAGTGCTTCAGGCATAGTGCCACCCAGGTCTTTAATAGTCTGGCGTACTTTTTGCCCTACGTCATAATGCGTTTTGTTGGCGAGTTGCTTCGAATCAACCGCGTCCCGACGTAGTTTTTCTTCCGTTTGGGTAGCACGAAACAGGTTGGCCGCGAGCTCAGTCGATCCCATATAGTCGAGTATTTTTTGGCTTTTCTTTAGGCCCTTACGCTCATGGATTGCTTTTTGGTCAAGACCACCATAGAGACCTTTATAACCATGGTTTTGAAAGACAGCAAAATCAAGAGTCGTCTCAACACCAGCACGTTGGGCCGTTTCAACCAGATGTTTATTATGCTCTTTGAGCTCATTGCGCAGGAACAGTCGCTTTTCATCCTCTCGTAGAGACTTAAATATTTGATCATCTTGCAATTCCTGGCGCCGGGTTTGCAAGGCAAAGTACGTTTGCCCCGCAGCAATCACCGGTTTCGACGGATCGCCATTTTGCACTACCAGATAGCAGGCGTAGCGTGAGAGGTGGAAATCTTCAAGATTCCTGCTGGCGCCAGAACCTAATTCGACCATTTTGTTGGTTTCAACAAAAT
>NZ_GL882806.1:66562-68979 GCF_000195655.1 Klebsiella sp. MS 92-3 | reverse complement strand
TTTAAAAAAAAAGGGGTCTGCCGAGGGATGAGCACTCGCCTCACATCAAATTATCGCTTTTGCAATGACCTTATAAAAATTCCGCCACTCTTTATAGTCAAGCAGGGGACCAAGGTTGCGGGCAGACCAATACTCCCGCCCCGCCTCATCGCTCTTTCTAATCGCTTCAAATGGCTGCTGTTCGTTCATAACGTATCCTTGTTTGAGTGAGTCCCAAAGTTGATTGTTTTTTAAACTGAAACACCCGTTGCAGCAAGGAAGTTTATTGTGCTCTCGCACACAAAAAAGCCCCGAAAATCGGGGCCTTATAAGTTATTCGCTTAATTAACTATTTAATGCCGGTCGTTCGCTGATGGCGATACGCTGCGGGGCGATCTGCTCAGGCTCATTGCGGGTCAGATCGATATGCAGCAGGCCATTGGTGAAGGTCGCGCCTGAGACCTCCATGTTGTCGGCGAGGGTGAAGCTCAGGCTGAAGGCCTGGCTCACCAACCCCTGGTGCAGCCATGTGGTCTCTTTTTCCGGTTGCTGCGGCGTGCCTTTCACCACCAGACGGGTGCCTTCCAGTTGAATATCCAGATCTTCCTGACGGAAACCGGCCAGCGCAAGGGTAATGCGGTAGTGGTTATCGTCGCTTTTTTCGATGTTATAGGGCGGGAAGCTTTGGCTTTCACCAGCGGTTTGCAGGGCGCTGGCCAGTTTGTCAAAACCGATCCATTGACGCAGCAGGGGGGATAAATCGTAGTTACGCATACTGTTTTCTCCTTCTAAGAAGCGAGTGAATACCTGCGAATTCTGTAAATTCGCATCTGCTCCCTGACGGCGAGCAGGTTGTTACATCAGGCCGCCACGCGGCCTGAAACGGACAATTAGTTGATTTCGATGCGGCGCGGCTTGTTCGCTTCCGGGATCACCCGTTCCAGATCGATATACAGCAGGCCGTTCACCAGATTGGCGCCGCGGACGTGAATGTTTTCCGCCAGCTGGAATTTGCGCTCGAAGTTGCGCTCGGCGATCCCCTGATACAGGTAGGTCCGCTCTTTCTGCTCGGCGGCGTGGGCGCCTTTGACGATCAGCAGATTGTCCTGGGCAGTGATCTCCAGCTCGCTTTCAGCAAAGCCAGCCACCGCGATAGCGATGCGATAGTGGTTTTCGTCTACCAGCTCGACGTTATACGGAGGGTAGCCGCCGTTGCTCTGGCTTTGATTGTTTTCCAGCAGGTTGAACAGGCGGTCGAAACCAATGGCTGAACGATATAGCGGGGAAAGATCGAAGTTACGCATAGTAAATAGCTCCTGAAAATCAGCGAGAATCAAATGACCTTCCATCGTGGACAGGCCGCGGTAATCCGGAATACCCCTCAGGCGTATTCTCAGTGGGTTACACCTATAAAATGGGTTTCTCCCCGTGCTTTTCAAGGGATTGAGGGCAATTTTTTTTGCAGTTTATCGATGATTGCTTAGACTGGGTGGAGGAGCACAAAAAGCAAAGTGCGATGCCCGCCACAGTGCGGCGCAATAACACTATGCATTCACGGGATGGCCCGATATAACCGCTGAAAGGTTATCTCAACGCCCGAAACGACAATGGAAGAACAATGAAAAGCAGACGACTGTTAAAGCTGGTCCTGTTCAGCGGGATAATAAGCCTGAGCGGTTGCTCCAGCGTAATGTCACATACCGGTGGCAAAGAGGGAACCTATCCGGGCACGCGATCCAGTGCGCAAACGCTGGGGGACAGCGATACCAACTGGGGTGTGAAATCGCTGGTGGCGCTGGACATGCCGTTCACCGCCGTCATGGATACCCTGCTGCTGCCGTGGGATATGTTCCGCACCGACAGCTCCATCAAATCTCGGGTCGAAAAGAGCGAGAAGGCTACGCTGGCGACCAACTCGGTGATCCCGCCAGCGCCGATGCCTGCCCAGTAAGTTATCGTCCGGTCTGCGTAACCCACAGCTGACGATAACCGTCCACCTCCTCCATCCAGGCAATCTGTTTACCGTCTGGCGAAAAGACGATCGCGTCCGCCGAGGGCGCATGCGCATGCGTATCGGTTAAAAAGGTGATATCTCCCGTACCGGCATGGCAGCAGGCAATCCGATCCTCCAGCGCAAAACCCAGCCACTCTCCCGACGGATGCCAGTTAAACGCCGACTGGATACCCGACGCGTGATGCGTCAACTGCCGCGGCTCGCCCCCCTGCGGGGAAATAAGCCACAGCTGCACTACGCCGGCGTCGTCGCGCATCAGAAAGGCTATCGCCGTCGCCTGGGGATTGGCGCGCACCCAGTGGCGCGGGACGTTCACCAGTCCCGGGTAGCGGCGATGGTGGGTGAAGGTCAAACGACGCTGGCTGACGCCCGCCGGCGGCGCCGGCATTGTGGTTGCGGTACCGGCCAGCGGCGCCCCCCCCGG